>CAZXWM010000144.1:6664-9340 GCA_964644215.1 uncultured Phormidium sp. | reverse complement strand
GGGGGGGGGGGGGGGGGGGGGGGTGGGGGGGGGGGTTTGGGGGGGGGGCCGTTGTCCTTGGGGGGGTGAGGCGTCTCTGGGGTTGGGGTCGTCGGCGGCGATGGACCATTGTAGGGCGGCGATGTCTCGGTTGAGTTGCCGATACTGGTGTTGCTGTTGGGGGCTGGCGTTTTTGGGGACCAGGTCGGCTTGGTTGAGGAGTTCGATGAGGGTGCGGGATTTGCTGCGTTCGACGGCGAGGAGGGCTTGTTGGGGTCGGTTTAGCTGCAAGCAGGCTTCGATGAGTTGGCTGTAGAGGGGGAGGGCTTGTTCGAGGATGCGACGTTTGCTGTCGGGGTAGGTGGCCCAGTTGCGGCTTTGTTCGGCGGCGCGGATGGCGGTGTCGTAGCCCCGGATGGCGGTTTCCCAGTCTTGCTGTTGGCGGGCGAGATGGCCGAGCTTCTCTGCGGTTTTGATGCAGTAGAAGGGGAAGGCGCTGGGCGTTAAGATATCTAGGACGGCTTGGTAATGCTGAATGGCAAGCTCGGGCTTTTCCTGGGCTTTATAGGCTTCTCCCAGATTTATTAGCGTATCTGCCCAATTTTCGGGAAAGTCGGTGCGGGTTCTCACCTTCAAAGCGGCTTGGAAGCAGTGAATCGCCTGCTCCTCGTTCTGCCTACGCTCCCCTATGAGGCGCTGCTGGTAGGCTTCTCCCAGATTCATTTGTGTCATTGCCCAATCTTGGGGAAAGGCGGTGCGGGTTCTCACCTTCAAAGCGGCTTTGTAGCAGTGAATCGCCTGCTCCAGGTTCCGCCAACGCTCCCCTTGGATGCGCTGCTGGTAGGCATTTCCCAGATTATGTTGCGTCCTGGCCCAATCTTGGCCAAGATGCTTGCGGGTATAGACCTCCAAGGCGGCTTTGTAGCAGTGAATCGCCTGCTCCAGGTTCCGCCAACGCTCCCCTCTGATACGCTGCTGGTAGGCATTTCCCAGATTATGTTGCGTCCTGGCCCAATCTTCGGGAAAGGCGGTGCGGGTATAGACCTCCAAGGCGGCTTCGTAGCAGTGAATGGCCTGCTCGATGTTCTGCCAACGCTCCCCTCTGATGCGCTGCTGGTAGGCATTTCCCAGACAAACTTGCGTATTTGCCCAATCTTGGGGAAAGGCGGTACGGGTATAGACCTCCAAGGTGGCTTCGTAGCAGTTAATCGCAATTTCGAGATTATTTAAACGACTGCCCAAAGGAAATTCACTGATATTAATTGCGAAATTATAAAGATGTCGAGCTAACTCGTAATTCTGGCGCTTACGCCGAGGCTTTAGGTGCTTTCTGAACCAATCAATTATAGTTTTTGAAAAATTCAGATCTAATTCATCTTGATGATTTTCAAGGATGTTGTAAACTCTTTTGAGATTATTGCGATGTGTTTTTTCCTCAAGGATTTCCAGCCAAATTCTTAAGCGAATTTCTTTCTGAAGTGACGATTTTTTCTGAAATCTTCGAGGAATTAGAGCCAAGAAAATCGCCTTAAATAATCTGTTGATTCTCTTAAATGATTTTTTTAGCATCTCTTCAATTTAACCTCCTTGATTTTAGCTGTCCTAAATCTTGATACAATCAACCTCATGCCAGCTTGGAGAGTCCGACGACCCCGGTGGACTCCCAGAAACTCGATGTCTCTCAGACATCGGGTTTCTCAGCATCGATTCTCCGAGTGATGCGTTCGGGGGAGTTGCCGTTCCTCGGTCAAAGTCCAACATGGAGACGGGCCGGAACCGCTCCTACTTATCCATCATAAACCCAATCGACAGTCCACTGTCCCCTAGCCAGTCACGACACCGCAAACTCCCCATAAGGACGCAGATTGGGGGGATGATAAGCGATGACAATCTCCTCTTTGGGGATTCCCTGGTCAACCAACTCATTGGCAACTCCCACCTCGGTTCCATCATATTGAATCCAGATTTTATCATTGAGGATATCAATATGAATCAGAGGCCCAAACACCCGGTCATCCCGATTCCAACCGGCGTGAAAGACTTGATAATGGTCATGAACAGGGTCAGCAAAATAGTACACTTCAATATCACCATAACTGGGTTTATCCAGGCTGTGGCGTTGCAGGAGGTCTCCCACAATTTGGCGATATTGGTCTAGTTTGGGCGTGCGGCTATCCATTGAACAATCACCTCTTGGCTGGGGTTAAACACTAACAATGAAATTTGTGCTTCTTCCAGGACAGATTGGGCAAAGGGACGACGAAAAAAGTCTCGATAGGTGAAATTAGGAACCGCTAGATAGAGTTGCCGTCCTGGGTCTTGGTCTCGTAAGGCAAGGCGGTAACTTAAACATTGACCTAAGGCTAAATGAAAAGCATAAACAATTGACGGACTCATAAAACTCTTGACTTCAACGGCAATCTTTTGAAGTCCTCGCTCTGCGGCAATTAGTTTTTCACCTGCTAGGTCAACTTGAATTTTGCTATTATCAAAGTCTAAAAAAAGTGGGTCATGGGTGATCAACCAATTATCTTTAATCAAAGCGGTTTTGACCGTGTCATGAAAGTAGTCTTTTGCCGTCATGGTTGAGTCATGGTTACATTAGCCATTATGACATAGGGTGGTAATGTCCTTCTACCCATCTGGGACGGTTGTTATACCATTTTTCAATAATGCTGCTATTGATGAAAACATCAA
>CAZXWM010000144.1:1244-6654 GCA_964644215.1 uncultured Phormidium sp. | reverse complement strand
ATGGAAAGGACTATCTGTAGCATGATTTTAGGAAAATGGTATTGTTCAATCATCGGTTCGTTGTGGCTTGAACGGGTAGGGGTCCCCGAGGCGATGCGTTCGGGCCAATGGGGTGTAGAAACGTAATCAAAAACCCCTGATTCCTTGAAGAAATTAGGGGTTTGAAGGCTCTGAGGTGGGTCAACCTAACACCTCCCTCAGAGACTCATTTACGACTGACTAGAGGACGGGTTAAATTAGCCTCCTGATTGTTGAGACCAAACGCGGTTGGGAAGTCCCCAAACATAGATAAACCCTTCAGCGGCTTTGTGATCAAACTTGTCGTCAGAGCCGTAGGTGGAGAGTTCATCGGTGTAGAGGGTATTGGCGGATTTACGACCGACAATGTGGGCGTTCCCTTTGAACAGTTTGATGCGAACGGTTCCTGTGACCCGTTTTTGGGTTTCGGCGATAAACGCATCTAAGGCCCCTTTGAGGGGGCTAAACCATAGACCGTTATATACGAGTTGGCTGTAGGTGTCTTCGATTCCCCGTTTGTACTGGGTGACATCTTTGGGGAGGGTGAGGCTTTCGAGGTCTCGGTGGGCCAAGATGAGGGCCAGCAAGGCCGGGGCTTCGTAGATTTCGCGGGATTTAATCCCCACGAGGCGGTTCTCGATCATGTCGATACGCCCAAAGCCATGTCGGCCGGTGATGGCGTTGAGGGTTTCGATGAGGGGGACGGGGGCGAGGGCCTGGCTGTTGACGCTGACGGGGAATCCTTCCTCGAAGCCGATTTCGACGTATTCGGGGTCGTTGGGGGTGTTGGCGATCGCCTCAGTCATCAAGAACACCTCCTCCTCGATGGGTTCATTCCAGGGATCTTCGAGGGGGCCGGCTTCGATACTACGCCCGAGGAGGTTGCGATCGATACTGTAGGGCGAGGATTTCTTAACGGGGGAGGGAATCCCGAATTTTTCGCCGTAGGCGATGGTTTCTTGGCGACTCATCCCCCATTCGCGAGCGGGGACTAGAACCTTGATATCGGGGTTGAGGCCGGCGATCGCCACATCGAAACGAACTTGGTCGTTCCCCTTCCCCGTACAGCCGTGAGCCACCGCATCGGCTCCATATTCAGCGGCCACTTCCACTAATTTCTTGGCAATTAAAGGACGTGCAAGAGCCGTAGACAGGGGATAGCGGTTTTCGTAGAGAGCATTGGCTCGGATGGCGGGAAAGGCGTAATCGCGGATAAATTCTTCTTGTAGGTTGGCCACGAGAGACTCGCTGGCCCCTGATGTGAGGGCTTTTTCGCGGATTGGTTCGAGTTCATCTCCTTGACCTAAATCAGCGGCGAGGGTGATGACCTCTTCAACGCCCCATTCTTTCTTCATGTAGGGGATGCAGACTGAAGTATCGACTCCGCCTGAGTACGCCAGTACGGCTTTGGTAGCACGACCCATAGAGCTTTCGTTCTCCGTCACAAAACAATCAGTGTCTTATTATCGGGCAAGTTGTCCCTTTGAGGGGGACTTGGAGCGGGCTTTTTTGCTGACTCTGGGGTGAAACCGAGGCGATCGCCGGCTTATGTAAGGGTTTGCTGACAGAGCCACCCCGGCCAAGATTCCCGCCTCAGCGTTGAGGAGATGGAGTGATAGGAATCTCGATCGCAAACTCAGTTCCCTCACCCAAACTCGAATGACAGTCAATTTTGCCACCATGACGGTCCACAATAATCTGATAGCTAATTGATAACCCCAAGCCCGTGCCTTTACCCACCGGTTTCGTGGTAAAAAAGGGATTAAAGATATTGTCGCGTATCTTTTCGGGAATCCCCTTGCCATTATCGCGAATCGAAATCAGGACGCGATCGCCTCGTTGTTGCGTTGTAATCCAGATACAACTCGGCTGTTCTCGTATCTCCTCGGGGCGGCGATCGCGATCGCGTTCATCTAACGCATCAATCGCATTAGCTAAAATGTTCATAAACACCTGATTCAACTGGCCCGGATAACAATCAATTGCTGTAATGTCTCCATACTCGCGAATCACCTCAATCGCCGGGCGATGGGATTTTTCCTTCAAACGACTCTGTAAAATCATCAGGGAATTATCAATTCCCTCATCGAGATTAGCCCGTTTCGACTCCGCCTCATCCAAACGAGAGAAGTTTCGCAACGACGCCACAATTTCCTGGATACGTCTAGCCCCTTCTCGCATCGAATTGAGTAACTGGGGAAAGTCTTCAACGAGAAACTCTACATCCGAGGCCTCTAACTCCGCTTGCACTGGCTCAACGGGTTCGGGATAATGTTGCTGATAACTGGCAATCACTGCCAATAAATCCTCTACATACTCCTCAGCGTGAGTTAAATTGCCATAAATAAAGCTCACCGGATTGTTAATCTCGTGAGCCACCCCAGCCACCAATTGGCCTAAACTGGACATCTTCTCACTTTGCACTAACTGACTTTGGGTTTGTTGCAACTCTCGTAACGCTGTTTCGAGTTCCTGAGCCTTCTGGCGTAACTGAGCCTCCGAGCGACGTAATTCGAGTTCTGAGCGTTTGCGATCGCTAATCCCTAACGCCGCTCCCCGAAACCCCACGATATTACCCTGTTCATCTAAGCGAGGAACGCCATTCACTTCTTCCCAAACCATCTCACCGCTGGGGGTGATATTGCGATGTTCGATTTTAAAGGTTGAGTGATGGTAAATCGCATGATTGAGGATTGTTTGTATGCGATCGCGATCGCCTCGATACATCACCTCAAGGGGCGATCGCCCCAACAATTCCGCCGCTGTATAGCCTTTCACATCCACAACTCGCTCCGACAAATAGGTATAACAGCCATCGAGATCAATCTCCCACAGATATTCTCCCGCCGCCTCAGACACATCCCGAAATCGCTGTTCACTCTCCCGTAATTCCATCTCAGCCCGCTGACGTTCCGTAATATCTTGAATCATCGACGCAATCCCAATACATTGCCCCTCCTCATCAATCAGCGGTATGTTGTACCATTGACAAATAATTTGTTTCCCATCTTTACGGATATTATCATTGGTACTACGAACTCCCCCTTTTTGTTGCAGCAAATCCGCCATCACTTGGCTAACATGATCCCTCCACTCCGCTGGAACAATCCGATCAGCAATGGGGGTTCCAATGGCTTCCTCGGCGGTATAACCAAAAATTCGTTCAGCGGCGGGATTCCAAGCCACCACCTCAAACTTCATATTCCATTCCATCACCGCCAGCGGCGTTTGTTCCACCATCAACGCCAGCCGTTGTTGAGACTGACGAATCTCCGCTTCAATGCGTTTTCGTTCCTGAACTTCTGCGGCTAAGGTTTGATTGATTTCAGCTAACCGTTGAGTTCGCTCACTCACCCGTTGTTCGAGTTGTTCGTTCGTCTGTTTGATTTCCTTGAACTTATCTCGCAACGCATTCGCCATTACCTCAAAGTTCATTGAGAGTAGCGTTAGTTCTAAAATGTTTGTATCCGGCAATGTCCAAGGTTCTTCACTACTCACTTTGTCTGGAAGATTACTACTCACCTCTGCTAATTGGGTTAGAGGCTGAATCAGACGGTAACTGATAGTATTAGCACAGACAACACCAACCCCCATAATCGCCAGTAAAACCGCCAAATTGCGAATATAAAATTGCTGTACTTGAGTCACAATAGGTTGGGCGGGCAAGGAAATCAGGATTTGCCAGGGTAAGCCAGGTCTATTAACAATGGTATAATAATAGGAGTTTTGCCATTGAGTCATGATGGCCATCGAACCACCGGGTTTCCATTGATAAATATCATTACCTTTGTTCTCCATGAGTCCAGAACTCAGGTCAAATATCTCCGCATTCTCTGGGTAACTTTTGACGACATAAGACTCATTTAGTAGAAAAACATTGATTGGATAAGGACTACGTTTTGCTTCAATTAAAGCTTGAAATAAGTTTAAGTCTCCCCAGCGATACTCGCGAGTGATTTTGAGGTTTTCTGAAAACTCTTCGGATAGGGTAGAAACCGTTTTAATAGCTTGATTTTCTAGGTTTTCAAATTGAACTCGACTGCCAACAATGATTAAGAGCAGTACGGGAATAATTGTAAAGGCGAGTAAGCCATTAAATATCGCTTGCCTAAATGTATAATTTCGCTGATATTTTTTATCTAAAAAACCTAAAAAAGGTGTATTAAAAATAATCAAACTGGCAATTAAAGCATTTAAAATGCTATTAACGAAGAGTTTTAAAACAACTAATATAATGAGCTGGGCGGGGAGTTGCAGGATAAAAACAAAAATAATTAATCCTAGGGGAACCCCAAGAAATAGCCAATATAAACAGGTTAAAGGAACAAGATTTAGGGACGATCGCCGCAAACTTAGCCCAACCCAAAGAACCTCAAGATCTAAAAGGATCATGCTATAGGGATGTCCCCAAAGAATGATCGTATAAAGGTTGACAATCACCGCTGCTAAGGTCGCCCATCTGGCTCCAAAACAATAGGCAATCAGTAAGGTGGCAATACTACCAAATAGAAAATCAACGCCAAACAATAGAGGAATACTAAAATAGTTTCCCAAAAATCCCGCCAATGTGAGTCCTAAAAAGACGAAGATATTTGTCCCTTTAAGATTAAATCGAGGCGGTTTTAAATAGAGTCGTCTCTGAGCCAGACCATTCTTCATGAAGTCAATCATAGGTTCGCGAACCGTCTAAGAATTTCCCTAGATACGTCCCCATTGTCTGGGTTTTACCTCTTTGCAGACTAGGGGGCATTATCGGATTTGTCTGTTCAATCCATCACGAACTGAATAGGTTAAAGTCAATCCTGTAAAGAGCGCAAATTGCCCGTCGCAGCTAG
The DNA here is from genome assembly GCA_964644215.1 of uncultured Phormidium sp. GTDB lineage: Bacteria > Cyanobacteriota > Cyanobacteriia > Cyanobacteriales > Geitlerinemataceae > Sodalinema. The sequence goes on along the minus strand of CAZXWM010000144.1, from coordinate 1,801 downwards.
GAACCTGTGATGCAGACTCAGGGATTAGGGAAAATCTTAATGTTGGTTCAGCAGGTTAGGGCTAAGATATGGGAATTGAGCCAATCCCCTGGCTGTTCAGCCGTTTCGACTGGCCAGGAGACGGCCCAAAACCTCTAGGCGAGGCGATCGCCCGACTCCACATTAAACCAATGTAAGCGTTCGGGGGACACCGCTAACTCAATACTATCCCCTCCCCAATCGACATCGGCCGGGAGCAGCGATCGCACCTCAATCTCATCGGCTTGATTCTCCGGCGAGGACAAACGCACACTGAGGAGATTTTGCATCCCCAGATTTTCCACCAGAAACACCTCGCCGGGGAAACGTAGCGAATCCCCCTGCGTCGCCAACCGTAAATCCTCGGGCCGAACCCCTAACACCACCTGGCGGGGAGGAGTCTTTAACCCAGAAGGAAGCGGGATTTTTCCCTGGCCCAAACGAGCCATTTTGCCGTCACATTGCAGCGTCAGCAGATTCATCTGAGGACTTCCCACAAACCCGGCCACAAACTGGTTCGCCGGCTGAGAATACAACTC
>CAZXWM010000144.1:0-1234 GCA_964644215.1 uncultured Phormidium sp. | reverse complement strand
ACCGCCACTTTCGTCGAGAGCGTCATGGCCTCAACTTGGTCATGAGTCACATAGACGACTGGGGTATTCTGTTTCTCAAACAGTTGCTTAATTTCCGCTCGTACCCGTTCCCGCAGCAGTGCATCGAGGTTACTGAGGGGTTCATCCAAGAGGAACACATCCGGCTGACGCACTAAGGCCCGTCCCAAGGCCACCCGCTGACGTTGTCCCCCAGATAACTGTCCTGGCTTGCGATTCATCAAATCTTCCCGCAAATCGAGAAACCGCGACGCTTCACTCACCCGTTGCTTAATCTCACTATCGCTCATCTTGCGCAATCGCAGGGCCGAGGCCATGTTTTCATAGACGGTCATGTGAGGATAGAGGGCGTAACTTTGGAAGACCATCGAGATATTGCGATCGCCCGGTTTCAGGCCCGTCACATCGCGATCGCCAATCATAATCTGGCCCCGAGTCGGTTCTTCGAGTCCAGCAATCAAACGTAGCGTCGTGGATTTCCCACAGCCGGATGGTCCCAGGAGGGTGAGAAACTCATTGTCCTCCACCGTCAAACTAATATCCTTGACCGGAATCGTCTTCGGATTATAGGTTTTGTTCAGGTTCTTGAGTTGAACAGTTGCCATAGTTTATACCTTTTCAATTAACATCAACAGGCTTTAACCTTCCGCGACACTCGTCGCCGCCGGTAAATCCAGGGTGTCTTCTCGAACCTGATTTTTGGCCCCAGATTCCTGAACCCGTAACACCAGTAACGCCGCAATCAGCATCGCCACACCACCACTAACGAGGGCTAACATCCGGTTTTCATCAAACCAATATCGCATCACCCAGCCAAATCCCAAGGAGGCGAGAATCTCAGGTAAAACGATAAAAGCATTGAAAATCCCCATATAGACCCCTGTTCGGTCATCCGGCAACGATCCCACGAGAATCGCGTAGGGCATCGCCAGCAAACTAGACCAAGCAATACCTAATCCCACCATGGACAGTAAAATGAGATAGGGATTTTCAATAAACCACAAACTAATTAAACCAATTCCTCCACAAATTAGACAGAGACAATGGGTGACTTGGCGACTCGTAAAACGCGATAACTTCGGTAGAATAAACGAAAACACTAAACAGACGGCATTGTAAGCCGCAATGCAAATTCCCGCCCATTCAATCCCTTCCGAATAGAGTTCAGAACTTTGGCTGGTTGCCCCAAAGATATTGCGGGCGACGGCCGGCGGAA
>CAZXWM010000143.1:8153-9403 GCA_964644215.1 uncultured Phormidium sp. | reverse complement strand
GCCGCCAAATACACCCCAGAAGGCGGAACCATCTCTCTGGCGTTACTCCATCGCACCGCCCAGAAAATCCAAGTCAGCATTAGCGACACCGGCCCCGGCATTCCCTTTGACAAACAACAGCGGATTTTCGATGATCGCGTGCGCCTCGAACGGGACGAACAAACCGATGGCTATGGCCTGGGGTTATCCCTTTGTATGCGGGTGGTGCGATCGCACTACGGACAAATCTGGGTTGACTCCCAACCCGGACAGGGCAGCACCTTTCACTTTACCCTGCCCGTCTATCGCCCCTAGGGTTAACCCTTAGCCACCCCTTTACCAAAGAACTTCGGCGGTTGAGCCTTCGTATAAACTTCCGTCTCCCGTTCAATCGCCTGACGCAGATGCAGCGGTAGAGAACTCAGGCCCAGCCAAGTTATCCCATCAAACATCCGCAAACCCCCCGTTGTTTTTTCAGCCAAACACCGGTCAATTTCCTCAGCCGAGGCGTTAAACCCCTCCTGAGACGCCAAGGCAAAGCCCCAAGGAGAGGCATAGGTGGGAACATGAGAGTGATAGGACTGCACCCGAGGAAAAATATCCTTCAGGGTATTGACAATTCGCGCATGAAGTAGTAACTCTTCCGGGGCAACCGGTCCCGCCTGAACCACAAACTGGCCCTGGGGGGAGAGAACCTCACGAATCTGTTGAAAATACTCCTTCGTAAACAATTGGAACGAGGGGCCTTCCTCAATCGGATCAGAGAGATCCGAAATCACCACATCCCACTGCACATCCGTCTCATCGAGATATTGCAGCGCATCCCCAATTACCAACTCAGCGCGGGGATCATCAAACGAGTTCTGGTGCATTTCCGGCAAATGTTGCCGACAGGCCGCCACCACATCCCCATCAATATCCACCATCACCGCCCGTTCCACCGTCGTCCAGCGCAACACCTCCCGCAGCGTGGCCCCTTCCCCACCACCGAGAATCAGCACCCGGCGAGGTTCTCCATGAGCCAAACAGGCCGGATGCACCAGGGGTTCATGATAGAGAAATTCATCCCCCGTACAGGATTGCCATTTTCCATCGAGAACCAGGGCTTTTCCATAGGCCCCGGTTTCCACGATGTGCATCTCCTGATATTGGGTGTGTTGGAATGCTAAGAGTTTTGTCACCCCATGGATGTAGATATCCCAGGGGGTAATATACTCCGTAATCCAGAGGTCAGCTTTAACGTCACTACCTGCCATATTGATTGACTCGTC
>CAZXWM010000143.1:0-8143 GCA_964644215.1 uncultured Phormidium sp. | reverse complement strand
CCGTAGGTTGCGAAATTTGCAGACTTATTAGTCTATCATGGTTTTCCCCGAGGAGTGAGGCGTTTGGCTGTGAATCTGTTGAGTCTTGTTGATACGGTGGAGTTCAAACAGTTTGTTATGAGGCGGTTTCGCTCTAGGCTAACACCAAAATACTTTCCGATTCTTGATTGCCAAACTGACTAATTATATCAAACTTGTCTCTCAATATCTGAATAATCTTTGAGGTTGGACTATTACCAATCCGAAGATAAATAAATTTGGGTGGGTGACCATAAAGTAAACTACGCTGATGAAAGTCAGAGTCTTTGGAAACAATCAAAAAATTATGTTCTTTGGCATATTCCCAAATAATGCCATCATCAGTATTTGTTAGTACCAAAGTTTTGACATGCTCAGACTCAGGGTACAAGTCGATGATTCTAGGGACAATCCGATCAGACAGATTTTCATCTAAGAGCAGTTTCACAGCGTTTCTACAAATAATTTCTTCTCACGATCAGCAGCAAAACTGAGACAAGCCTTGATATCGTCTGAAGTGAGTTCTGAGAAATCTTCTAGGATTTCTGCTTCAGTCATCCCACCTGCCAGATATTCCAAGATGTCATAGACTGTGATTCGCATTCCTCTAATACATGGCTTGCCACTGCGTTTTCCAGGATCAATTGTAATAATACTTTGGTAGTCCATAACGTTACAGTTGATAGAAAGCTTAGCTTCAGCTTATTATATCGTTAATAACAGGGTAAATGCATCAAAGAACAGGGCATCATCGCTATCTCTGAAGGGCACTCCGTTGAAATAGTGGTAGGTATAGGTTGTCTCGACTTTCCCAGTCCAGTTCTTGGTCGTGATGGTCGGGAGTTCTGCCCTCTCGGCATCCTGCATTCCATAGCGGCGATTTTAACCCATGTGCTTGTCCGGTCGCGATGACAATCGCTGGCGAAAAGAACCCCACAGTGTCAAACCAACCGGGCTTTTTCAACGGCTCTGGCCCTCCTAAAGTTTCTCAGATGCTATTACCATACAAGGATGCTGGGGACTTGAACAGTTTTTCGCCAAAATGAGACTTGCTCGCTGTGAATCAGTTGAGTCTTGTTCTTGGTTATGTTAAGTTTGTTAGGTCGCCAAGTTATCCAATCTGTCCTCATTCATGGCTTTCGGAGCGTTTTTTACGTCAGGGCAGACCCATAAAATCATGATGAGTTATAACAATTATCAAGATGGAGGACATACCATTATCCAGGGGGACTCATTAGAGGTTTTGCGCCATCAAATTGAGGATAAATCCGTCGATCTAGTTTTCCTAGACCCACCCTACAATATTGGCAAGAGATTTTCAGGGTTTCAGGATAAATGGAAGTCTGATGAGCAGTATTTAAACTGGATTTATCCAGTGATTGATGAATGTATCCGAGTCTTGAAGCCTCAAGGGACTCTCTATCTGATGGCAAGCACGCAAGCTATGCCTTACCTAGATATTTTTATCCGAGAAAAAATGGCAGTCTTGAGTCGAATAGTCTGGCATTATGACAGTTCTGGATTACAAGCCAAAAAATATTTCGGGTCTCTCTACGAGCCAATTTTACATTGTGTTAAAGACCCCAAAAATTATGTTTTTAACTCCGACTCTATAAAAGTGGAGGCGAAAACGGGAGCAAAACGCAAGCTAATTGATTATAGGAAAGCCATTCCGACTCAGTATAGCTCAACAAAAGTCCCCGGAAATGTCTGGTGTTTTCCTCGTGTTCGCTATCGAATGGCAGAATATGAAAACCATCCTTCACAGAAACCTGAATCATTACTGAATCGTATGATTTTGGCAAGTAGTCATGAGGGAGGTTTAATTCTAGATCCATTTGCCGGGACGTTCACCTGTGGGGCAGTTGCTAAGCAATTAGGAAGACGCTCAATCAGTATTGAGTCACAAGATCCCTATATTGAGATTGGTTTAAGACGAGTTTTAGGCTGGACTGAGTATCAAGGAAAAATACTGTCGCCGCCCGCTAAAAATTATCAGGCTAAACCTAAAGAAACTCAAAAAAAATATGACTCAAACGCAACTCGAAAGCAAGATCAGCACGGTAGAAACATACATCAAATTCTGTAAATAATTAAAGTTCTGAAAGGGTTTCAGCCGCTCCATACGCATCATGGGGGGACTACACAACGGCTTCAGTAGTTTCCAACTGTTTTAATAATACGTCTTCTTGAGTCTGACTATTGGGTTTTTCTAGTTCATAGCCCTCCTCCTTTGCTACTGTAAGCAAAAGAAAATGGATCAGGCGTAACTTATCTTGATGCGATAACTGTGCAACGGTAGGAAGCAGTCAATTTAACGGCATATTTCTACTCTCATATGAAGATATGAGTAATGTGAATGGTTTGCCGGTTTCGCTAGGCTTTTAGACCATCACCTACTGCAATGTCCCATACTGAAATTTCTTGTTGGAACCCTGGTTCATTCGCCTGATTTGTATACGCAGCTTCTAGCTCTTTCGTAAAAGCTTTTTCCTTTTCTTGCAAAAGGATATTATTGATAAAGCGACTGCGATCGCTTGCGAGTCGATCTACAAAATCTAGAACTTCGTCATCTAAAGTTATGCTGACTTTCTTACTCATTATTGTAGGCTGCTTGGGACAGTTTAGTGATATTGGCTTATTATACTAGCCAATCCAATCTTACCCTGTTTTTCAGTGATACTGCCCTTCAATGCTTGAATGACTAACTATGTGTTAGACCGCAACTAGCCAGGTCATAAACCCGATTTAGGGACTTTTGATTCTTCCAGGCAAAATGTGGCTCTCCGCGCCCCCTCCTAGAGTTCAGGTGGGCCAGGCCCACCTGAATCTCCAAGGTTACGTTAGATGAGCCGCAAATTGGGAATGTCTAGAAAGTCTTTGTTGTTGTGAGTGACTAGCGGTAAGTCGTGACGTAGAGCTGTTGCTGCAATCCAAGCATCTTGGGGTGAAATGGCTCGTCCTACACTTTGGCGGGCAGCACGAACCTCTGCCCATTTTTTGCAAAGTGGTTGATCGACCGGAATTACAAGGTAGTTTGACAAATATTGTTCTAACTGTGCAAAACGACGATCGCCCCACTGACGCAAGATTGCCCATTGAAACATCTCAGCAACACTCATGAATGACAATGCCAATTCTTGACCGCTCACAATCGGCAGGTAGGGAGCGGCATAATCACTGCCTTTTAAGATGAAGGAGGCGACATCTGTATCGAGCAGGAGAAGACTCATGGATTCTGGTCTATGTTACCTCTTGGCGCTGCTCTTGCAGGAAGGTCAAAAAATCCTCAATCGAGTCTTCTTCCGGCCAAAAGTCAGCAGCCAAGTCCTTGAGATTATGAACCGTTGTTGGGGTTTGGGTGGTACGTAACTGCCCGAGCGAGATGCCTTGCCAAAACTGTGCATTGAGGACTTCGAGTTCGGTTGGGGAATGTTCAATGAACTCGTCTTGGATGAGGATTTGCAGGAGTTGCTGGCGCTCTGTGGGTGAGAGCGCCCCGATCGCGGCGATCGCAGCTTCAAGCTTTGCAGTCATGGTTCAGCCTCATCATAACTTGCTTCTAGGCTATCTCAATTCAGGCCTATTAAGCTGACTGGCAAGCGGGGATAGCTGGCAGTTTGATGTCTATCATCTTAGGCTACGGCTCTTGGCTCGTTCGTCAAGCTCCCCCGCCTGAATAGTTACCTTTCGTCAGTCAATCAGCTTGCTCACTCTGCTTAGTCCTGTACCGATTGACCCAGTTTTCAACTATAGTTGAGAGTTCTGACTGGTCGTTTCTCTCAACATAGATGGAGAAATCAGTGATCGGCGCATGGGCAGAATATTCCTTTAATGTTGCAGTTGAAGTCCCCTTATCAAAAGAATCGAACAATGAGAGCTGAGTATCTGACTCTTTCGATTTCGAGGGCTTTGTAATGAAATCCCCCATAATGCACAATCCTCGCTCGAAACGGTCAAGAATAGTGGAGATGGCTTCGGAACTGCGATCAATACCGATCCAATCACGTTGGAGTTCATCAGCAACGGCCATCGTAGTACCTGATCCAGCATAGCCGTCTAGCACCAAGTCACCTGGATTAGAAGATGCCTCAATAATACGCCGCAGTAGTTTGGGGTTCTTCTCTGTTGGATAGCCCGTAATCTTTATATTTTGATTGTGTGCATCTCTGAAATCGAGCCAAATATCCTGAACGCCAACACCTGGGTGTTCATCGAGGTAGACCTTCCGTCTCGGATTTCCATTTTTTGACCAGAATATCTCACCCCTAGCATCCATCTGGTCAAGGGTCTCTGGGGTGTACTGCCAATGTTTCCCCGGTGGAGGAAGTTTTCCTCGCCAAAGTCCTCCTGTGGCTCCATTTCGTTGGCCGGGGGCGTGAACGGGAACCTTCATAAAGCGGCGACCCGTGTCAGGTTCCACATAGTGATATTCCTTGGTGCTTTGCTCTGAAAGAGGCTCAACCGGTCGGTTCCATATGTAACGGTCACTTTTGGTGTAGAACAGTATGAAATCGGCAACGTTACCGTAGGCTTTTCGGGTATAGTTTTTAGGATTACATTTCTTCCTGACAATCATGTTTCGATAATTCGAGGCCCCGAAGATCTCGTCCATAACTAACTTCATCTCGAAGATCATCGTCTCATCAAGGTGCAGGTATATTGATCCAGAAGGAGACAGGAGTTCTCTTAGTAAAACGAGACGCTTTCTCAAGCTTTCGACATACTCAGCCCCGCACAGATCGTCGTCATAAGCCTTTTTCTGCTTGCGAGAAAAAAATCTCCCTTGGGTTGCAAAGGGGGGATCGATATAGACAAGTGTAACTTTGCCCCGAACCGTGGCATCGTTCATCAGCAATTTCAGGGCTGTTAGGTTGTCTCCACAATACAACCGATTCATTGATGCAGTTTTATGAGCCACATCAAACCTAGAAATGGTTGGTTCGGATAATATTTTCTGCACCGACAACTTGCCTGGGTATGCTAACTCAATACCTCCCCCATTCCCGTTTCTATTTTTGCTAGGTATACCTGTCGCCATATTCATCCTCTACTTGGAGAGCAGCCACTCCATCGTGACTCGTTCAGGAATCATTCTTAGGGTCATAACTTTGACCAAACCAGAATGAGACGTTTCAATTTGGGCGTAGTCACGCCACATCGAACCGAGTAAGAGTCCAGGTCCATCGTTGAAAATATTATAGAAAGTATTGCAGTAATTTCATCTGAAGTTCAGCCAAAGTATTGACATCCAAGGTGTCTGGATGTGTAAAGTCACTGAGGTGTTTTTTGTGTTGAGGATTGACTTTTTCCAAGACAAGCTTATTGACGTTTTCTAAAATACGCATATTGACCTCAGCCAAATCTTCGATATTCAATTCATCGCTATCATTTTCTCGATTTAAGTCCTGTTGAGATGAATCAGAAAATCGCCAAAGGTTATCGTCGAAACCAAACCACTTTGTGCAAATTTCATAGTTTTGATCTTCAAAGTATTCTAGTATTTCACGTCTCTGAGATGGCTTTAGGTAACGGTGATGTTCCCATTCACGTTTAGAATTTGTGGATTGAAGTAGACTGCGAACTCTAGCTCTCTCGGACTCGCTGATTCGTCCTTCATCCCTGGCTTTGTTGACAGAATTCATTATTTTTAAGGCAGAAGCGCTGATACTATTATTTGCAAAAGGCACATCAAAATTAAGTGAGGTTATATCATTAAATTCTATAATGTCAAGAAAATCATGAATTACATTTCTGTCTTTTAATTTTGATTTCATATACGGTCTTACGATTAAATTTGATGCTCCGAAAGCTTCAGCGTAAGCATTAATTACTTCTTGGTAGTTTATGTTTTGGAAGGAAAAGTCTTTCCAGAATTTCTTAAAATGAGAAGATATAGCTCCCTGCTGGGCAGTTCCTTGCTGGACCATCTGGGTGTACCATGATTCATAAAAAGAATCTTGAGGTCGAATATAGACTAAGACTTTAACCTCAAAATCTCTGAGCAAATATTTTGCCGATCTGGCTAAAAATTGACTATCTTGATATCCACTTTCGGGACTACCGCTAAATCTCTCACCACTAAGTAATAACTTATTTTTTGTACGTGATGCCAACTCTACGAGGAATCTAGAACTTTTGTTTAAATTGCGAACGCTGAAACTTCGATACTTAAAATCTTGTAATAACTTGTGTGGAGTTCCATAGGATTCATTAACCCATAAAAAATTGTTTTTTCTCAAGTCATTAGCATTTCTGCGACAAAAATTTTGTATGGCAGTACTTCCAGTTTTGTGGGTTCCAATATGCAGACATGCCTTGATTTTATTCATCAGTTTATTATATCAAAAAATGTGGAAGATCCTAGTGAACGTCGGGTTGATTGCTTGACTTAAGTCCACTTTGCATTAGGGCGACCACAAGGGTACGCCCCTACGAGTTTATCTAAAAAATCAACTGAATTTATGTTATTAAGTTTTCAAAAAACATGGTTGCTTTACTAAGTTGTATAAATATGTCAACCCTGAAGATGATATTCAGAGTTGACATATGACTCAAATCGGAGAGTTTAGCTTACCACATTAAGCGTCGTCGAGGGCAGCAATACCCGGTAGAACCTTCCCTTCGAGAAGTTCTAAACTAGCACCGCCGCCAGTAGAAATGTGGCTCATTTTCTCAGCCACACCCACTTTCTCCACAGCCGCCACCGAGTCACCACCACCGATAATCGTGATGGTTCCTTTCTCCGTTAAACCGGCTAGAGTTTGCGCGATCGCCTCAGTCCCCTTAGCGAACTTATCAAACTCAAACACGCCCATCGGACCATTCCAAATCACCGATTTGCACTGTTCCAAAGCCGCTTGGAAGGTTTTAATAGAATCCGGGCCAATATCTAACCCCATCCAACCATCGGGAATCGACTCAACGGCAACAGTTTGGTCATTGGCATCCGGTGCAAAGTTGTCGGCAACCACCACGTCGGTGGGCAGTAATAACTCAACGCCCCGTTCCTTGGCTTTGGCTTCTAAGGACTTGGCCAATTCCAGTTTGTCTTCTTCCACCAAAGACTTACCAACACTCAAACCTCGGGCTTTATAGAAGGTGAAAATCATCCCGCCACCGATGAACAGCTTGTCCACCTTCTCTAACAGCGTATCAATCACACCAATCTTACTGGAGACTTTCGAGCCACCCACGATCGCCGCCAAAGGACGTTGGGGATTCTCAATCGCATTTTGCAGGAATTGCAGTTCCTTCTCAATCAGATAACCTGCCACACAGGTATCCACATACTTCGTCACCCCTTCCGTAGAGGCGTGGGCGCGGTGGGCGGTACCGAAAGCATCATTGACATAGACATCAGCCAAGTCTCCCAGTTGTTTGGCAAACTCAGGATCATTAGCTTCTTCCCCAGCCTGGAAGCGGGCGTTCTCCAGCAGCAAGACATCCCCAGCCGCGAGACTATCTACGGCGGCTTTTACCCCATCACCAACACAGTCATCGCATTTGGTGACGTTCTTACCCAGCAGGTCCGTCAGACGCACGCCCACCGGAGTCAGGCGCATCGACTCATTAACCTGGCCTTTGGGGCGGCCGAAGTGACTGATGAGGATGACTTTCGCGCCTTTACCCGTCAAGTCGAGAATCGTGGGCAGGGCCGCGCGAATCCGGGTATCATCGGTGATTTTACCCGTATCATCGAGGGGGACGTTGAAATCCGCACGGACGAGGACACGCTTACCGGATAACTCGGCTGAGGACAAATTGGCGACAGTTTTCTTAGACACGTATTATCTCCTAAATTCTTAATGGCTAATTCTCGACGGCTAGACATGACCGTAGGCCTCGATCCCATGGGATGTCGAGGCTTAGCTTGAGACTTGCAACCGAGATAATTCTACCAAAGCCTTGTCCGTCTCAGGCATCGATCGCCCCCCTAAGAACTTGCAAACTGTGAAGTCTTGGGGGCGATCGCCGGATAATCTGAGACAATTGGGCCTAGGGGTGGATCGACCCCGGCCCCCAACTCGGGGCATTCCCCCCCCCGAACAATCGGGTTCACTAACAGAGTTCAATGACCCCCACCTGGCATTCATGCCCGGTGGAGGAGTGACCGGAGATAACC
>CAZXWM010000142.1:0-9405 GCA_964644215.1 uncultured Phormidium sp. | reverse complement strand
GACAAATTCGATGGGATCTTCGATGGTGACGATGTGTTTGGCAAAGTTCTGATTGAGATGTTGGATGGTGGCGGCCATGGTGGTGGATTTTCCGGAGCCAGTTGGTCCGGTAATTAAGACCAGTCCTTGGGGGGCTTGGACGATTTTTTTGATGACTTGAGGAAGTCGTAAACTGTCGATGCTGGGAATTTCTAAGCTAATCAGTCGCAGCACCATGGCACCTCCGGAGAGGCTGTCAAAACAGTTGACTCGACAGCGCACGAGATTGGGGTAAAAGATGGCGGTATCGAGTTCTTTTTCGACTCGAAATTGTTTGCGTTGGGCGGCGGGGATGATCTCTCGCAGATATTGATCGAAAATCTCGGCGGTGGTGAGCATTTCTTGGCTTAGTTCAACCATTTCGCCGCGAATGCGGACGCGGGGTTTATGATCGACGCGAATGTGAATATCAGATGCTTTTTTGTCTAGGGCGGTCACCACCAGTTTTTCGATGGAGGTGTCAAATGTTGCTGGTTTGGCTTGGCTGGCGACTCGCCGTTGGGGGGGTGGGGGAGGCGGTTGTCGATGAGCGCTAGATTGGGCGCTTTTGGAGGAACTGGAATTGGCCCGATTGCTAGATGGGTTGACCATAATAGTTTATAAATCCTCGATTTTAGGGGTGATGCTTTGGGTCTGTGGTCTCATGTTAAGGCTGGGATAGGCTGTGCTGAGACGATTGGCTAGACCCGTTAATACGCAAGTTTAATAAATGTTCGGTTTCGGTTATGGGGTAGGGGATCAGGGTCTGGGATTTGAGAATGACTCGGATCGGTTTGGCCTAGGGATTTCGTCATCTTTGCTCATTCTGCCCCCTGGGGTGGTGTACACTGAGGGGTGAGTTGATCGCTAGGGAGTGGGAGTGTATCTGTAGGGATAAAACGGGGCGATCGCACCCCTGTAGAATCGACGCTTAATTTCATCGTCTCAGTCATTTTTCCCGTCACCATCCCCGCTTCTCCATAACTTAGAAGGACTTGTTCATCCTTTGGACTAGCCTAGCTCAACATTGTTTAAGTTTAACGGTTAGCTTTATGATTCGTATGAGGTCAACAGATTCAGCGTCATCTGGAAATTGGGCAATTGCTAAACTTCCTGGACTGAAGGCAGCGGATTGCGATCGCCTTCAAGGCTGTGGCATCAAAACCACGTATCAACTGCTCAACCAGACTCGTAAACCCCAAGGAGCGGAGGATTTAGCGGCCAAACTCAAGATTTCTAGCCATTATGTTAAGAAATGGGCAGTTTTGGCGGATTTAGCTCGGATTCCTGGGGTGGGGTATCAGTATTGTGGTTTAGTGCTTCACTGTGGGGTGGTCTCTCCCCAACAACTCGGACAAACTCAGATTCAGCGGTTTTATCCTCAGTTGATGCGTCTGTGTGTCTCGGCGACCCGCCAAACGACGGTTTGTCCGTCTCGTGGTGATGTGGTGAGTTGGATTCAGGCCGCTCAATGTGTTAAACCCTTGTAACGGAGATTCGGGTGGCCAGGTCAACGGGCCACCTCAATCCCTTAGGGGTGTCGCTGTTTGGCGGTTTTGCGGGCCACTCTCAGGTTTAATCCCGGCGCAACTAGGCTTAAGGACTCTTGGGTCGATTGACTGGCAAGCAAGGCTAGGGCCGTTTCCCGGACGACGGGGTCGAGGTCTCGAGTCAGTAAAACCTGACAACAATCGATAATGGTCTGTTGTTCTTGTTCGTCAAGGAGTTCTCGGAGAATCCACCGTTCGAGTTGACGCAGGGCCATGACTTGTTTGAGGGGGTCATCTTGACTGAGTTGACTCAGCATTCCGTTGAGATCAACTTGCTCGCGTCCGAGAACTCGATGTAGGGTTTGCCAGGCGAGTAATCCTAATATGGCTAGGGTGGCGAGTCCTTCTAGGATAAAGCCGCTGGCCAGCCAGCGATTCTCGGAAGTGACCCAGATGGCGCTGGCCATGTAAGTTGAGACGGTGGTGAGTCCTCCGGTGACGGCGGCCAGGACGATTGGCCGTTGCGAGCCGGAGAACCAATGGCGGAGGTCGGCCCAACGCAGTCGCCAGTTAGACTGCACGAGGAGATACACCCCGAGGGTGGCACTCATGCCGGTTCCGGTGGCGAGAAAGAGCTTCCAGTTCCAGAGGAGCATGGTTCCGCCGAGGGCCGCTGCGGTTCCCCAAGCTAGGGTTTCCCGGTGCAGGCTGGGGAGTTTAAGGTGTGAGGGCAATGGGAACTTACGAGAGCGGCCCTCGGCGGCTCTGGGGGCTTTGAAGCGAGATTGGGGATGAGAAGCTGAGGCCACGGTACTTACGTCGATACTGATGTCGGTGGGATGGATGATCGAATGAGTGAAAGTTGTGACCAATTTATCACATTCGGGGAGACCTGTTGGCCTCAGTTTGATGTGGGTTATTGGATGTGGGAGAGGGGGTCTGTATAATGTCTGAAGTTAATCTGAAATTAATATCCGAAGCTAATATCATCGACGACGAGTTCACCGTCGAAGGCGTAGAAGGTGACGCGCTGAATGTCGGGCGATCGCACGATCAGTTGTTGGTTGGGGGCGACGGCTGAGTCGGAGTTGGCTAGGTTCGCTGCCGGGAGTTCGGCCCGAGTGATGGTTTGTCCGAGATGGTTGTAGGCGGACATGGCGGTAAAGCGAGAACTGGTGACGTAGCCGGAGACGAATTGCACGGGACGCTCAAAGGTGAGTTCGAGAAAGCCACTTTTGGGGGCGGCCATCAGGACGATATCCCCGGAATGGGTGGGGTAGGCTGGGTTGGATGGGGTGACGGCGATGGCATTGTCGAAACGAACCCCCCAACGTTTATATTGATCGCAAAGGACCTCGAAGCGAGTTAGACCTTCAAAGTCAAGGCGAACGCAGGGGGGAAATTCCTGGGCGGAACAGTCCCACGTTGGGGAGTCGTCACGCTCAACAGCGGCAATGATGCTTTTCACAACGTTGGGGCGGTTGGACATGGGACGATCAACGTCTGTTGACCGAGCTACAGTTCCTAGGGTATCCCACGATTGAGCCGGTACAGATGACATGATGGGTTCTGGGACAAGGAATTCGGGCGGCTGGACGCATCGGTTCCTTGTTGATAGGGTTAGACAGGTTCGATGCTGAGGGGGTGAGGGGTGTCACCCCTCAACATCGTTTTCATTGTATCAGCAAAGTTCGGGCTTGGTTGACTGGCTGTCCCTAGAATTCGGGCGGATTGTTAACTACACTTGACCTATTGGTTGGTTATTCAGCCCGGTTTTTTACCCGCTTGTTTTAATTGTATGCCTCCTAAATGGTCTCGAAAACCCGATCGCAATGATCCTGAGTATCGTCGGTTGGGCGATCGCATTAACTTAGCGTTCCATGTCGCCTTTTTCTCGGCCCTCAACTCCGGGGCCTGGTTTTTGGCTATTCTCTATCGATGGGATCTTCCCTGGCTGACTCCGGTCACGGGAACCTGGGGCGCGGTTCTGGTGGCCCACGCCATCTATGTGTTAGCCCTGGCTGATTATTCTGAATCGGCTTGAGTGGGAAACGCACTGACGAAACCCTGATACACTGAGTGGGTGGTCTAAGCCAAACACTGTGATTCAGCTTGAGATGGAAGTAGGTCAAAAAGTTAAAGTCCGCCGTATTCGCGATCGCGTCTCCGATGATGTGGTCAGCAAAATTAAGCAAAACCCCGTCGGTACCATTTCCGATTACAAGATGGTTGATGGTAGCGGTATCGGGGCGGTGGTTCAGTTTGAAGGTGGCTTTTCCACCTGGTTCTTTGAAGACGAACTGGAACTGCTGGCTTAAGTCGGCTCTCCCCCAGGGTGGGAGATCCCGACCGGGTCACTCTCCCACTCTGTATTTCTGATAATTGCCAGATGAGATAAGACGTATTAAAGGTTTCAAATAACCATTAGTTCGTTGGTGTTGTAGTATTCATTGTCCATTTTTGATTGTCCATGGTTCAATGACCCAGATATTGACATTTTTAGGAAAAGGTGGTATAGGGCGCACGACATTGGCGATCGCCACCGCCAAGCAGCAAGCCAGTCAAGGGAAACGGGTTTTGCTGGCCCATCAGGGATCGGGACCTGAATTGTCCCTGCTGTTAGGATTGCCCACCCCCCCGGAACCGACAGACATCGCCGCTAATTTAAAGGTGGTGCAGTTTAACACCCCGTATCTCTTGGAACAGGGATGGGAACAGGTTAAGAAACTCGAAGCCCAATATCTGAAAACTCCCTTTTTTAAGGAAGTCTATGGCCAGGAGTTGGCCGTTTTACCGGGGATGGATGCGGCTTTTGCTCTGAATGCGGTGCGGGAGTATGATCGCAGCGGTGAGTATGATCTGATTGTTTATGATGGGACCGGCGATCGCGAGACCCTGAGAATGTTAGGAATCGCTGAAATTGGCGGCTGGTATCTACGCCGTTTCAAGCAAGTTCTGGAGGGGTCGGATATTGTGCGGGCCTTGTCTCCCTTTTGGCAACCCATGAGCGGGGCGGTCTTGAACGTAGACTGGAGTAGGACGGAATTTAGCGGCGATCGCATCGACGAATTTCTCAACGAAGGCAAATCCGCCCTCAGCGATGCCACCCATATCGCCGCCTATCTGGTAACGGGGGATGATGCCGCCTCTGTCGCGGTGGCCAAATACCGTTGGGGAGAAGCCCAACAAATCGGTTTAACCATTGGCGGAGTGCTAGTAAATCGGGGTCATGGAGGGGCGATCGGCACTGAGTTTGACCCCCTCCCCGTCACAACCATTCCCGCCAAATCTGGAGACGATTGGCAGCCGCTGATGGAGGCCTTGCCCAACTTCAGCAGTCAAATCGCCAGCGCCCCCAAACCCATGGAAGTAGACAGCGCCAGCCAATCCGTGCGTCTGTTCCTGCCTGGATTTAGCAAACAAGACGTCAAACTCATCCAGTCGGGGCCAGAAGTCACCGTCGAAGCCGGCGAACAACGGCATAACATCTATCTTCCCCCCGCCTTGCAAGGAAAACCCGTCAAAGGCGCGAAATTTCAAAACCAGTATCTGACGATTTCGTTCTAAGTTGCTATCTAAATTGCTATGACGCCGACCCTGATCCTAATCCTAGTTGTAATTGTGGTCCTCCTGGGGGTCATCGCCTATTTCAACGCCGCCCGCAAATACCAATCCTCCGATACCGTCGCCAACGCCTACGACGAATGGACCCAAGACGGCATCCTCGAATACTATTGGGGCGAACATATCCATTTAGGCCATTACGGTTCCCCGCCAGACTCTAAAGATTTCCTGCAAGCCAAGTCAGATTTTGTCCATGAAATGGTCCGCTGGGGTGGTTTAGATCAACTTCCCCCCGGAACAACGGTGTTAGATGTGGGCTGTGGCATTGGCGGAAGTAGCCGCATTCTCGCCAAAGACTACGGCTTTTCCGTGACCGGGATTACCATCAGCCCCCAACAAGTGCAACGGGCCGGGGAATTAACCCCCGAGGGAGTCGATGCCACGTTTGCCGTGGATGATGCCATGAATCTCTCCTTCCCCGATAGCAGTTTTGATGTGGTGTGGTCTATTGAAGCGGGGCCGCATATGCCCGATAAGGCGGTATTTGCCCGCGAATTGATGCGCGTGGTGAAGCCAGGGGGCCGGTTAGTGATGGCCGATTGGAATCAACGGGATGACCGCCAAGTTCCCTTGAATTTCTGGGAACGTCCGGTGATGCGACAATTATTAGATCAATGGTCTCATCCGGCGTTTTCGAGTATTGAAGGGTTTGCGGAATTGTTGCAAGAGACGGGATTTGTTGAAGGGGAAGTGATGACGGCGGATTGGACGCAAGAAACGCTCCCCTCCTGGATTGATTCGATTCGCGAGGGAATTGTCCGGCCCCAGGGTTGGATGCAGTTCGGTCTGTCTGGGTTTCTCAAATCAGTGCGAGAAGTCCCGACGTTGCTGTTAATGCGGTTGGCGTTTGGGGCCGGGTTATGTCGGTTTGGGATGTTCCGCGCGGTTCGCGGTGAGGGGCCTGAGTCGGCACAAACTCAGGATTCGCAAGAGACGGCGCAGGTTTAGTCGTCTTTTCTCCTCTTAAGCTTTTGTCAGTTAACTAAGTACCAATACTAGATTCTTGAACTGCTGCCACATTGACATTTGAATCAAGGCGACTCTCCACCAGACAGTACCTTATTAATTTAGGCTCTGGTCATGATGTGATACCATTAAGTCTATTCATATCTCAGCCAAATTCGGGGAATATGACGTCTTGGACTTGTGCCGATATTTTTTCTGGAATCGGTGGTTTTAGGATTGCCCTAGAACACGCTGGTTTTGATTGCTTATACTCTTGTGAAATAAACTCAGCTTGTCGTAAGGTTTACCAAAATAATTTTGGTGAAGAACCTTATACTGATATTGCTGAACTAAACTTTTCTAAACTTCCTGATGTCCAGCTAATCACAGCAGGGTTTCCTTGTCAACCTTTTAGCATTTGTGGCAAGCGTCAAGGATTTTCTGATCAGCGAGGAACCATATTTTTCTATATTTGCGAGTTAATCAGAAAAAAACGTCCTGATGTTGTCATTCTTGAAAATGTGAAACATTTACTACATCTTGATAAAGGGGCTACTTTTCGAGTTATTCTAAGTGCTTTAAAAAGCTTAAATTACTTTGTAGAGTATCGGGTACTCAATGCTAAAGACTTTGGACTTCCTCAAAACCGTGAGCGACTTTTTATTGTTGCATCTAAACATAAGCCTTTTGACTTTAGTCAAGTCAATACTACGTTTCCAGTACCAAAACTTATGGAGTTTTTAGATGAGGAAGGTCAATTTGAGTATTTAGATCCCTCAGAATATACATTAATTGATAACCCGAAAAAACAAGAATCAGGCTTGATTTTTGTGGGCTATCGGAACAAAAGTATTTGGAAAACAGGAGTTCGTCCAAACACGGAACATCTATCGCGAGTTCACCGTCAACCTAACCGAATTTACTCTGTTAAGGGAGTTCATCCGACTTTACCGTCCCAGGAATCATCAGGGCGTTTTTTTATTTATTTACCCAATCAGGATAAGGTCAGAAAGTTGACCGTTAATGAATGTTATAGGATTATGGGATTTCCTGAGGAGTTTAGGCGCAGTCAAAATTTAAGTGATGCTTATAAGCAGATTGGAAATTCTGTAGCCACAACGGTCGTTTATGAGTTGCTTAAAGCGGTTATCAACCAAGATTTATTTCAAGGTTCATCAACTCCTTATATCTTTAAACAGCGATTTAAAGAGTCCACTCCAGTACAGTTGACCATTCCGGGATTATGGTAAAGAAAAACCATCAAGATAAACTTCAAGAAATTTACGATAAATCCTTATTTGCGTCAGAAAAGTATATTGGACAACTACAGGCGAAGTTGCCTAAGGAAATTATCAACTATATCCAAACTATTGCTGAGAATGTACTTAGCTACAAAGGTGTCTACACCGTTTTGGTAACGTTGTTGGTTCATAAGATTTTGCACAAAAAACAGGATATTCGCTACCATCAAGAGCAATTGGAGAATGGATTTTCAGGAAGAACAATTGATACTAAGTATATTACTCCAACCCTAAAGAAATTGGGTTTACCCGCAATGTCAGAAACAGGTTGGTTAACCCGGTCTTTAGAACAAGCTCAGCCGTACACACTCAACTATCGGGGTAATATTAGCAATTCAGATGTTAAAACAGCTTTTTTGAAAATTCTTGATTATGTTCAAGTTTATCATCCAATACAGGCTGAGACCATATTAGTAATACTACTCAAAAAAATAATAAAAGAAAACAAGCATATAGCAATCCAGCAAATTCAAAATCCAGAATCTATTAAGATATCGCAGATTATAGATATTCTCAAAGAACATTTCGAGAGTCCCTATAAAGTACGGGGAGCTTCGAAACTTCCTGTGCTATCCTTTTATGCTATGTTTTCTATATTAATAAAGGAGCTAAAACGATATGAAGGATGTTCTTTAGGAGCGTTAGGAAGTCATACAGCTTCAGACCGGACATCAAAGACTGCGGGTGATATAGAGATTTTTGGGCCAAATCATCAGTTAATTGAAGCCTTGGAAATAAAACATAAGAGAACAGTTGATGCTTCAATAATTCGTGTCGTTAGAGATAAAATTTATAAATTCAATCCCCAACGATATTGTGTCTTTTCATCTGGAAACATTGAAATTGCAGAAATTGAGCCTTTGATTCGGGAAATTTCCGAAGAACATGGCTGTGAACTTATCGTCAATGGTATTTACCCAACTCTTCAATATTATTTTAGGTTGATTGAATCACGCTCTGAGTTTTTGAACGGGTATTCTAGTTTGGTGGAGAATGATCGTGAGCTTAAGCCGATTCACAAGGAAAAATGGAACGAGTTAGTCAGGGAACTTAATTCCAAGTAACTGATTTTTGGGAGGTGCGCGGTTCGCGGTGAGGGGCCGGAGTCGGCACAAATTCAGGATTCGCAAGAGACGGCGCAGGTTTAATCGTCTTTGTAGCAGCGGGGACTATCGCCGCCGGGCCGGGAATAGGCGGACCGTTTGCCACAGGATCGGCCGGCTTTGTCGGTGTCGTAGGGACATTGGCAACTCCCGGATTTGGGCGATCGCACAGGAACGTGAGGGGGGTTACTGTCTGAGGTGCTTTTAGCGAGTTGGACGGTTGGCGTGGCGGGTGGCTGGGGTTCTGCGAGGGCGATCGGACTGCTGAGGGTCCAAATCAGTGCCAGCAGCAACCCCAGTCCGAAAAAGCGTTTTAATCGGTTCATGATAGATTCGTGAATTGCGATTGACGATTTCATCTTAGCCTGCCATTCTCAGCCAACCAAACACCTCTGCGACAGTCAAGGTTAAGGGAATCGCCTCTAATGTGGGTAACGGGTCTTGATATTGTCTCAAAATCGGTCGGGAGTCCGGGAGAAACACCAAAATACTGGCATCATCGGGGTCTATAAACCAGCCTAACTTACTGCCATGTTCTAGGCAATGCAACAGATTGCCAATCACTTTATTGGGTCGTTGTTCGGGGGAAAGAATCTCAATCACCCAACTGGGGGGGAGGTCAAATCGATCGGGAACCTCTCCATTGGCTAAAAACGGGATCTCATCCCAGAGAAACACGGCGACATCAGGAACCAGGGAGCGATTCGCAAAACTACAGCGCAGTTCCGGGAAGGCGTAGGCAAGTTTGGCAGCTTCAGTCAGTTGGTTAATTTCCTGACAAAGCTTTCCCTGCAAGCGGCTATGTCGTCCCTTTGGCATAGGTTTTTGCAGAATCTCCCCCTCGATAAACTCAGAGGCCGGTTTGGTTTCCGGTTGTTTGAGAAATTGCTCTAAGCTGAGTTGTGTTGAGGTTGTTCCCATAAA
>CAZXWM010000141.1:8254-9448 GCA_964644215.1 uncultured Phormidium sp. | reverse complement strand
GGGCTACTGGTTGAGTTTCAACGACGGCTGAATCAGTTGGCCCAAGAGAGATCGCGTTCGCAGGCCTTAAGCCAAGCGTTATCGGACTGTCAAGCCGCCAGTGGCCACCGTTGGGACCCCAAACTGGTTGAGACATTAACCTTGCTGGTGATGGCTCTGCAACAGGGGATGACGCTGCCTCAGGAAGCCTTTAAACTGCGATCGGGACTCTGGCTGCTCAACCCCGAGCAAAACCCAGATCTGTTCCCTCGCCAAGCCGCGAATCCTTCACCCACCCCCGTCTAATTACCCTCTCCTTTACGACTGTTTGCACCATGACTGTTCTTGACACACTTGAATCTGGATCATCGCAGCACCTCCGAGGTGCAAATCTTGAAGATCAAACCTTGTCTGGGTTGGACTTACAAAACATTGACTTGGCCGGCGCGAAACTCTCTGGCACCTATCTAGATCGCGCCAACCTAGAAGCAGCGCATCTCGAAGGCGCGAACTGTTTGGGGGCCAACTTCGATTACAGTAATCTCCGGGCGAATCTCGTAGGCATCAATCTCATGCAAGCGAGTTTACAGGGAACCGATCTGCGCGGGGCTAATTTACGAGGGTCTACCCTGATGGGGGCGAATCTCCAGGGGGCCAGTTTGGCTGGGGCCTTCCTGAGTGGGGCTAATTTGGTGGGAGTGAATCTGATGGGGGCTGATTTGCGCGGGGCTGATCTGCGTGGTGCGAATTTCAGCCATAGTAATCTCAGCGAGGCCAATCTCGCTCAAGCCGATTTACAAGGGGCAAATTTTTGTGAGGCGAATTTGGAGGAGGCAAATTTAGGGCAAGCCAATTTACAGGGGGCAAATTTGGTGCGGGCGAATTTCCTTTGTGCCAATTTACAAGAGACAAAATTAGACGGGGCAACTCATTCTGGAGCTTGTTGGACGGGAACAATTCTCGATGGTGAGGTTGACGAGATTAAATCCTCAAATTAAGCCCATTTGTCTAAGATGGCAAGGATGAAATTCAGGCTTAAATAGCCGACAAATAGGGATAGAAGTACAAATAAACCGATACTTAGGATATCTTTGGGATTGGTTTTCATGGGAAGAAGGCAAAAGAAAAGACGTAGGGGCGTACCTTTATGGTCGCCCTCTGTAGGGGCGTACCTTTATGGTCGCCCTCTGTAGGGGCGTACCTTTATGGTCGCCC
>CAZXWM010000141.1:7162-8154 GCA_964644215.1 uncultured Phormidium sp. | reverse complement strand
TTTTCCGGCAACAGGCAACAGGGAATAAAGGAGGGGATATGAATATTGTTGAGTCTTTGAAAATGGCGGGTCAGACTCTGTTGGCGAATAAACTTCGCAGTAGTTTGACGATGTTGGGGATTATCATTGGCAATGCCTCGGTGATTGCAACGATTGGTATTGGTGAAGGAGCGCAAACCTTTGTTTCTGATCAGGTATCATCTCTGGGAACGAATTTGCTGTTCATTGTCCCCGGTAGTCCTGACGCGCAACGGCGTCCAGTTCGGCCTCCCCAGACATTGGTCTTAGAAGATGCCGTGGCGATCGCCGAACAAGTCCCTGGCGTTGACCAGGTTGCGCCACAACTCAATGGCAGCGAGTTGGTATCCTACCGTAATCGTAACATTTCGGCGGCCCTATATGGCACAACGCCCGAGTTATTGCCCGTGCGTAATTTTGCTGTGGCCCAGGGGCGTTTTGTGAATGACTTGGATATTCGCCGCAATCAGAAAGTGGTGGCCCTCGGGTCAGAGATGGCCGAACAACTCTATGGCAATGTGGACCCCATTGGGCAAACTCTACGCATTAAGAATGTCAGTTTTCGGGTGGTGGGGGTGATGGAACCAAAGGGGTCAACGTTTGGCACTAATCTCGATGAGACGGTGTTTATGCCGATTACCACCATGGCGAATCAGATTGTCGGGCAAAGTTCTCCCTATGGGTTAACGGTGACGTTTATCAATGTCAGTGTCATCGATGAGAGTCAGATGCGGGCGACGAAGTTTCAAATCGAGAACCTGTTACGGCTGCGTCACCGCATTATCAATGAAGATGATTTTACCGTTCGTAGTCAGAAAGATCTTCAGGAAACCACTGGGGCGATTACCGGGGCGTTAACCATTCTCTTAGCGACAGTCGCCAGTATTTCCTTGATTGTGGGGGGAATCGGCATTATGAACATTATGCTCGTTTCGGTGACGGAACGAACGCAGGAGATTGGCTTACGTAAAGCG
>CAZXWM010000141.1:4237-7152 GCA_964644215.1 uncultured Phormidium sp. | reverse complement strand
GATCGGTGCGTCTCCGAGTGATATCCTGATGCAGTTTACCATTGAGGCGGTGCTTCTATCGATTGTAGGCGGCTTCGTAGGAACTGGGATCGGGATTGTGGGTATTACGGCGGTGGGAACCTTTACAGAGTTTGAGGGGGGGTTATCACCGACGGCGATCGTGTTGGCGACAGGAGTCTCCGGTGGAATTGGTCTAATTTTCGGGGTTTTACCGGCGCGACGAGCCGCCAAACTTGATCCAATTGTGGCGTTGAGAACGGCATAATTTAGACCAAAAACTGGGAGACATCTTCGCCGCATTCGTCGGCTAAGTAGCAGAGCGCCCGGAACCGCATTCCCAAAACTTCTTCGTAAAAGGGGTTTAATTTACACAAGGGGGGAATGTGCAAGATTTTGCGACCTAAGAGGCTGATATCCCGAGCGAATGGGCATTGTGCGGGAATGAATTGACAAATGAACCGGGCAGTTTTTGGGGTTTGGATTTGGAAGTTATTGAGCCAAGTCCGAATGGTGTCGAAGCGCGTATTTGGGCGGTTGTTGAAGTTAGCAGCAGTCATTGTTCTCTCTCCTCATTTAATGTTCAAGTCAGGGGGGTGTCTGCTGTGGACATCCCTGTTGTTTTTCTTGATGGGTCTAATGTAGCAAGCCCAGGGGGAGATAGCAAGGGTTTACTTATAGAAAAAACTTAATTAAATTATAAAAACTTATATTTTAGGGGAGGTAATCGCCGCGATCGCCTTCAGGAATTGGGTTTGAGGGTTTCGGCAGCCAGGGAGGCTGAACCGTTAGAACATGAAGCCTGGGTGATCTAGGTGGGATTGGCGTAATGTTCGCGGGTTTGGGCCACCCCACTCGATCTGATTCTGGCCTTGAGAACAGCGTGAGGGTTGGGGTTAGGGGTTCCGGGGGGGGAGATGGCAAACGGCGCGATCTGCGTCAGTGACGTTCGGATTTGAGGTGAGGTAGGGTGTCAGCCAGTCACAGGCGCGATCGATTAACTCCTCTAAGGTTTCCACCTGCCAGATTTTGACTGTTCCATCCAAGGAAGCCGAAACCACCTGAGTTCCATCAGGACTAAATTCGGCACTCGTAACCCCACCGGGATGACCTTCAAGAGACTGGAGAAGTTCCCCGCTGCTGACATCCCACAGCTTCATAGTCCCGTTCGATGAAGCTGAGAGCACCCTCGTACCATCCCCATTAAACTCCGCACTGATGACTCTATCCGAATGAGCCTCAAAGGAATGGAGAAGTTCCCTGCTGCTGACATCCCACAGCTTCACGGTTCCATCATTGGAGGCAGAGACGATCTTAGTCTTAGTACCATCCCCATTAAACTCCGCACTGATTACTCTATCCGAATGAGCCTCAAAGGAATGGAGAAGTTCCCCGCTGCTGACATCCCACAGCTTCACGGTTCCATCATCGGAGGCAGAGACGATCTTAGTACCATCCCCATTAAACTCCGCACTGATTACTCTATCCGAATGAGCCTCAAAGGAATGGAGAAGTTCCCCGCTGCTGACATCCCACAGCTTCACGGTTCCATCATCGGAGGCAGAGACAATCTTAGTACCATCCCCATTAAACTCCGCACTTCTGACCCACTCCGAATGAGCCTCAAAGGAATGGAGAAGTTCCCCGCTGCCGACATCCCACAACTTTACGGTTCTGTCGGATGAGGCAGAGACAACCCTCGTGCCATCTCCACTAAACTCTGCACTGTTCACCCAACCCGAATGAGCCTCAAAGGAATGGAGAAGTTCCCCAGTCTTAACGTCCCAGAGCTTCACGGTTCCGTCAACTGAAGCAGAGACAACCCTGATGCTATACCTGTCAAACTGCGCACTCATCACCCGACCCGAATGGCCATCAAACGACTGGAGAAGTCCCCCACTCTCGACATCCCAGAGGTTCACTATGCCATGAACTGAGGCAGAAACGACCCAGCTACCATTCCCATTAAATTTAGCACTGTTAAACCGAGTCGAATTAGCCTCCAAAGACCTGAGTTGTTCGCCAGTTTCTACATCTGACTCCTTCAATGTTCGGTCAACCAAGGTAACGACCCGACCTGAATCAGCCTCAAAAGACTTGAGTTGTTCTGGCGTCCTTAAATTCCAGAGCTTGACTGTGCCATCCACTGAGGCAGAGACCACACTCGTGCCATCCCCGTTAAACTCCGCACTAATCACCCTATCCGAATGAGTCTCAAAGGACTGGAGCAGTTCACCAGTTTCGACATCCCACAGCTTTACCGTTCTATCCGATGAGGCAGAAACGACCTGGCTACTATCCTCATTAAACTCCGCATGATTAACCTCACCTAAATGAGCCTCAAAGGACTGGAGTTGTTCCCCAGTCTCAACGTCCCAAAGCTTCACGGTTCCGTCCGAGGATGCTGAAATGATACGGCTGTCATCCCTATTAAACTTGACACTCCTAACCCTATCCAAATGAGCATCAAAGGACTGGAGTTGTTCCCCGGTTTCGACATCCCAGAGCCTGACTGTGCCATCCACTGAGGCAGAAACGACTCGGGTGCTATCCCCATTAAACTCCACACTGACTAAACGAAAATGAGACTCAAGTAGCAGGGAAAGTTCCGCATTGTTGACCCAACCTGCATAAACTTCAAAAGACTGGAGTTGTTCCCCAGTCTCAACGTCCCAAAGCTTCACGGTTCCGTCATTAGAGGCAGAGGCAATCCGGCTGCCATCCCTATTAAACTCCGCACGATTAACCCTACCTGAATGAGCCTCAAAAGACTGGAGTTGTTCCCCAGTCTCAACGTCCCAAAGCTTCACGGTTCCGTCATTAGAGGCAGAGGCAATCCGGCTGCCATCCCTATTAAACTCCGCACGATTAACCCTACCTGAATGAGCCTCAAAAGACTGGAGTTGTTCCCCAGTCTC
>CAZXWM010000141.1:0-4137 GCA_964644215.1 uncultured Phormidium sp. | reverse complement strand
CACGATTAACCCTACCTGAATGAGCCTCAAAAGACTGGAGTTGTTCCCCAGTCTCAACGTCCCAAAGCTTCACGGTTCCATCGTCAGAGGCAGAGACAACCTGGCTGCCATCCCCATTAAACCTGGCATTGCTGACCCTGTCTAAATGAGCTTTCCATGTATTTTGAAGACGGATATCTTGTAAAATTGCTCTAAGATTATTTATTGGTTGTACGGTAAGATAATGGTTGTGTTGTTGCAAAGTAGCTTGCAAGTTTTTGGCAGTTTGCGTTGCGGTTAAGAGTGCTAATAATTCATCACTTTGTGCAAACTGTTTCTGGGACTCATGACTTTCCTGTTCTAACAGTATCGTCGATTGTATTATATCCACTTGCTTCTCAGCCCTGGTTACCCTGTGGCCTGACCAGGCTACACTTCCGATGAGGCTGAGCACAGTAATGATCCACCATAAACGTACCTGGTATACAATCTGAGTTCGTTGTTTTTTTAACTTTTTTCGCATCTTATCCTTCATTCGATTCCTGATCCGATCATGTTTTTGGTTTAAGTTTTCTAGTTTTCTTTCCGCTGCAACCTGTCTTTTTTGTATGCGTCGTAGCTGGTGCATACTTCTGGTTTTTTGTTGTCTTAAGACTTCTAAATTACTTTCTGCTTCAATCCTTTTTTTTTGCTCTTCTTCCAGCTTGGAAAGTAACTCACCACGCCGCGATTTGTGAATAAACTCTGCTAAGTAATCATGGACTAATTGATACCGTTCTTGTTGACCAGGAATCAAAAAAACTAGGCGCGATTCGGAAATTATATCTAACACCAAATTCAAGGTACAGGCTAGAGACTCTTGACCATAATTCTGCTCAAAAAGTTTTAAGTCTGTCAGTAAGTCTCGGCGGGTGCGGAGAGGACGGGTTCCTCGTTCGTCGGTGAGGAGATACAGCACTGCATCGGCTAAATCTTTGTTTCGGGGACCGCAGGATTCAACAACTTCATCTAAATATCGCTCCACTAATACCTGTTTGGGATGCTCTCCTAGGGCGTTGTAGTCCGCTAAGGAGACAATCCCTTCACTTTCTAATTGATAGCCTACGACTTGCAGCTCAATGGGACGAATATCATCGCTCTCTTGCTGTAAGTCTTGCACGAGACGCGATCGCAAATCATCGGCAATGTGAGGCGCAAGCTCTGCAATTACTTGACGGACCTGTTTCGGGGGGAGGTTATTTAATTCATAAAGATTTGTTTTATCTAAAATATTTTTGCTAATACAATCCATTTCAGGAATATGGTTGCAGATAAGTAATCGGTGAATGTAGTCGGTTCGCAAAGAAAGAACCACTTTTAATGCACCTAATTTTGGGGTATTGCTGCACAATTCTCCTAGAAATTCAAAAAATTTATGATGGTCTTTGGGGTTGGGATTAGCAAAGAAAAACTCCTCAAATTGGTCAAAAACCAAGATGACTTTACGATGGTTTTTCTCTAATTCAATGAGGATATCTTGGCTGACGGCTAAGAGCGAGTCCACGTCTTCACCGTTATCGAGTAGACCATCGAGCCTATGGAGCTGTTTCCTCCCCTCTTGTTCAATCGCCTGTTTCAGTTGCTCGGGCCAGTTTTCATAAACCCTTAAGACAATGGGAACTCCTCTACATCCCCCGACAAAGACCTCCTCTCGTAAACTTGGTAGCAGGCCAGCATTAACGAGGGAACTTTTCCCGACTCCAGATTCTCCATGAACCACTAATAGTTTATTCTGATATCCGTGGAGGCAGTTGAGGAGCTGTTTAACGTCTTCGGCTCGCCCAGATTGCTCAATTTCGGGCGATCGCCAGCTTGAGGTGGATTGCTGCTGGGGCATTTCCTCTAAGCGATTGGCACCGATAAAGGCCCGTTTACCGCAATATCGTTCGAGTTGATGCTGCTGTTGGGCAATGGTGAAGGCGTTGCGATAGTCGGCACTGTTACGATAAAGCCGTTGCAGTTGTTGGAGTCCCCGCAATCCCAGATAAGGAAGGGCAAAGACGCGTTGCTGACTGATGTTGGCTAGGGGTGCGATCGCCCCGTGAATGTCCCCCTTCGCCTCTGCGGCTTCC
Source organism: uncultured Phormidium sp. (assembly GCA_964644215.1). Lineage (GTDB taxonomy): Bacteria > Cyanobacteriota > Cyanobacteriia > Cyanobacteriales > Geitlerinemataceae > Sodalinema. The sequence continues at coordinate 2,047 of CAZXWM010000141.1, read as the reverse complement.
GCCTTCTGCAAGGCCCGAATCAGTTGCATCAGAGACGACTCTAGCAGTTTCTGGGCAAACTGGGTGGCCCCAGCCTCGATAAACTGCTCATGACTGCGATGCAATTGCTCCTGTATGGCGGCTAAATCTAAGTTGTTCTCATCATGATGCTCTAAGGCCAGGACTTGATTTAGAGCTTGGTGAACGCCGATGATGGCTAAGCGTAGCTGTGGGGTTCTGGAGTTGTCTGCTTCCGGGAGTTGCGCTTCGGCGGGGCGATCGCCCTCGGGGAGAGGATTTAACAACGCTTGCCAATGGCTCTGACTTTGCCTAAAGTGGGCGGTAGCTTGGTCTGATTCTCCAGCTTCTAGGGCCTGACGGCCTTGGATTAAGGCTAAGTCAGCGGCTAAGTTGGCGCAAAGGGGTTCTCCAAGTTGGGCCAGTTGTTGACAGGCTTGTTCAATTTCCCGTTGTTGATTCTCCCCTAGCAGGCGATCGCGCCCTAACCATTGGCGATCGCCCCCCTGCTCCAATCGAGTCAGAAACTGTTGTACGTTAAGCTGTAAGTTACCTTGGATATCCTCCTTGGAGGGCAAAAAACGCTTCGAGGTCGTCCAACTTTCCAGGTCATTGGCGACTTCTAACATTTCCCGTAAGCCGTTTTCATCTAACCAGAGAACAATGGGAAAGGAAAACTTGTGACGAAGCTGATCTCGCATCTGATTGGCTTTAGCCAGAAAGCCTCGCAAATCTGCAAGTTGAGTCATTCCCCGCAGTTGGATTCCCTCCGCTGTTCCCCCTTCCATTGCCGTCTCAATGACTTGAGCCAGGTTTTGCGTCTCCACGGGTAAGCTGGCGGTTAAGAGGCTGAATTGGTGCTGACGCTGGGTTTCGGCTTCTAAACGTTTCGACCAGCGATCGCCTAAACTCTGGTAGTTACAGCGCACTAAAATTAGTTTAAATTGACCCCGCGAGAGGGCGATCGCCTGAGCCAGTTGGCGCAAACTTTTATCATTTTTAGCGGCAATATCCATCACAGTTTTTATTCCTAAAACCTTAGCTTTTTCCCCAACTTCTCTTAGATTCAACTCTCAACTAACTCGTCAGATTCTAGGAAAATAGGATTGACATCAAACCATGATTTTCGGTGTTCCACATATTCAAAAACGCGACGGGTGCGAATTAAGCGTTCATACCCTACTGCATCCTGAACTTTTTTCGTCTGGTGAACCTGTCGCAGCAGTTCCCACTCTTCCGGGGAAACTCCTAAACTCATTTTGTTGAGAGTATCGGCGATCGCATCTTCTAGGGTAGCTTCAGTTAAAGGAAGCTGCATCTCCTCCTGTACCCATTGCGACAGCAGTTGCAGTAAATCCCGTACATGGCCACCACTCACCCGACAGAGGCGATTAAACACCTCCATCGTTTCAAAAATCTCCTCAACCCGCTCCAGTCGCTGCGCTTCACTCAATTCAGGAAAGGCTCGGGCTAACACCATTTGTTTGAGTTTTTCAAGTCCTTCGCTCGCTTCCTCGCCGCTGGGGGTTTTAATCGCCACCATGGGTAAACATTCCGGGGAGTGAGGAAACCGCTGGCGTAGGTTGCCATATTCATTAGAGAATTGCAACGCCAAGGGCATGGTATAGATGGTATGACAGGCCAACTGAGTGAGAATTTCACCGCGATCAACAAATAGATATTCTTGTTGCGTTTTCCCAGAGGCTTTCTGACGGTTATCAACGCGATCGAGGTTATCAATAATCACCGCTAAGCCGGCATAGCCATTCTGTTTTAAGGTGTCAATCCCTGGTTTAATCAAATCTTCGTTAATCGTCCGCACTAAGGCGGTTGTTTGTGGACCGAGATATTGATTGAGCTTTTCTCGAACTCCAGAATCATCTTTCGCCCTGACGGTTAATGAGGCAATTCCCGCTGACAACGACAGAGCCTGATTTTCGGTATCTACAGCCAAGCTACCACTCATTCCACCCACGGAAATTGGAGACTGAATACCTGTTAGGGTCGAGATGGGTATCGCTACCCACCCCTCCCATTCAAAACTGTACGT
>CAZXWM010000140.1:0-9501 GCA_964644215.1 uncultured Phormidium sp. | reverse complement strand
CACTTCTGCCGATTCCCCGGTTTCCACATTGCCAAAATGCAGATGAGACGCTCCCCGCCGCTGACTTCCCCCAGTCATGGCCCCACTGGCTTCGAGGAGTTCCCCATCGAGAGTCACCATCCGCGCTTGTCCCAACAACCGACGGGCATTGTCTAAGCGGTCAAACACCACCGTCGAGCCAAACACATAGGCAAAAATATCGTCATAGCGTTCCTCACAATCAATCAGATTCACCGCGTAGTCAATAAAACCGGGACTCCGTTCCACCTCGGGATGGCGCTGAAAACGAGGGGCGCGAATCTTGTTCAGGGGCAGAAACGTAGCCCGCCCAGCCCGTTTTTCCTTCAAAAGCTGAATCGCCGCAGAGGCGACTAAATCATCTTCAACGACAACAAAGCCCAATCGTCCCCCGGCAGCGGTTTCTAGGGCGATTTGCACGTCGCTCTCGACCCGCCCTAGTTGGGATACCGACCCACAAATTCCGCTCAATCCGGACTGTTCCACCACTTGACTGGCGTAACTGCCGGAGGCTTCCTGAATCGCTTGATTTTGGGCTTCGAGCTTATCGAGGCGGCGTTGTTTGTCCCGCTGTTCTTGCAAGAGACGGGTTTGGGTATCTTGCTGAATCTGCAACTCCTCCTCGGCGGCTTGGCTGCTACGTTCGAGTTGTTGCAGATGCTGTTGAGCGGTTTCTTCGGCTTGGCTGAGGTGTTGATACTCCTGTTGACTCTGCTGGAGTTGTTCCTCCCGTTGGCCGATCGCCGTCTCCCGTTGGCTGAGTTGTTCTGCCAATTGAGCCAGTCGTTCCTGAAGTTGCGCCTGTTCGGTGCGTTGGGGGTCTAGGGTTCCCAGGAGGGTTTCGCTTTGTTGACGCAGTTGGGTTTGTTCTTGTACCCAAGCTTGAGCGCGATCGGCTAGGGCGTTGGCCGACTCTCGCGCTTGGTCGAGTTCTGCCTGGGCTAACTCTCGCGACTCTCTCAGGGTGGGGATTTGGTCGGTTTCTAGGAGTTGCTGTTGTTGGCGAAGTTGCTCCTGTTGCTGTTGGTTTTGCCCGATCGCCCTCTCGGTTTCGGCGATCGCCCCCTCAATCTCCTGACGCTGCTGCTGCAACTCCTCCCGTCGCTGCTGGCGTTGCTGCTGTTCGGCCTCCTGACGGGCCAACTCCGACTGACGGGCCAAGAGTTCATCTTCGCCGAGGGCCTTCACCTGCTGATTTAAGACATCGAGTTCATCGCTGGCCTGTTTCAAGTTCTCGGTGAGTTGGGCCAGACTGTCCTGGAGTTCGCCGCGAGTGCGATCGCCGGCCGCCAATTGTTCGCCAATCTGTTCCTGGCGTTGGCGCAATTGCTGCCACTGTAAGACTCTAGCCCACTCTTGTTTCTGCTGAAGTTCCTGGCGTAATCGCTGATATTGTTCGGCTTTGAGGCGATCGGCGGCCAGGCGATCGCGTTGGTTTGTCAGTTCCTTCTCCACAATGCGACAGCGATCTTCGCGTTCCTCCACTTCGGCGAACTTCTCTTTAGCCCGATCAATTTTGCGATCGAAGGCCGCCACCCCGGCCAACTCGTCAATAATCTCTCGCCGTTCGCGAGCGTTCATCGAGATAATACTGGTCACATCCCCCTGAAGCACCACGTTATAGCCCTCGGGATACACCCGCAACTCATTGAGTTTTTCATGCAACTCCCCCAGAGTGCAAACCTGGCCATTGATCGCATATTGTGACGTATAGCCCCCCGAGCGTGTCACCCGCAGCCGCCGCGTCACCCGCCAATCCTGATGCTGTAATGACACATCCGACACAGACCCATCTGGCGAGTTCTCGTCATCGTCGGTATCCTCCTGCTGAGCCAATTTCCAAGAGATATCCTCGGGGGATAGGTTAAACGTGACACTCACACTGGCTTCAACGGTCGATCTACGTTTATTTTGTTGTTGATTGACCAAATCCGGCAGGCGATCGGCCCGCATCCCTTTCGAGGAGGCAATTCCCAGACAAAACAACAGGGCATCCAAGATATTAGACTTTCCAGATCCATTCGGCCCCGAAATCACCGTAAACTCGCGCCGGAACGGCACTCGCGTCGTTCCCCCAAAGGATTTAAAATTGGTGAGTTCGATTTCTTTGATATAAACCATAGGGAAGGCAAGAGGCAAAAAACAGGGTAGGGGCGTACCTTTATGGTCGCCCTCTCCCGGCAACAGGGAACAGGAGATCTAATGGGCGATCGCCCCAGAGAGGGGCTGGTTTGATAGAATGCCACTAAACCCAGACTCCCATGGGGGTGCTATCCCACGCTAATTTATGAAAGTCGCCATCTTTGAAGTCTGTCGCAATCCTGAAATCCAGAAGCAAACAGAAACCTTGATGCTCTCACAAGCCTTTGAGCGAGCGGGGATTGATTGCCAAGTCTATAGCAATGATGGCATTTGGGATCGGCGGACATTTCTTAATCGTAGCTTATTGCAGAAATGCCTCGGTGAGGGGGACATTGATGTGGTTCACGTGGCCCTTCACGGCGATCGCGACGGCTTAGTTCTCGGATGGTCTAAAGTTGAAAAAATCCGCGATCGCCGTCCCCAAGAGCGTCTCTCCCCCAACGATATCGAAATGATGCCCCAGTGGCGGGGTAAACTCATCGTCAGCGGCGCCGCCAGCGTTTATCCCCTCGCCGATGCCTTTCTCAAAGCCGGCGTTTCTGGGGTGATTGTTCCTGAGCGTTCCATATCCTATCAGAACCTCGTCCCCTTCCTAGAGATTCTGTATAGCAAGCTCGCCAACCGTCAATCTCCCCGCAACTCCCTCGACAGTGCTATCCGTCAGTTCCCCGATTTAGACAGCTTTCGATTCCTTTCGAGTGGCTCTACTAGCATCACTCCCCGTCGCAACTAAGCCCCCTCAGCCCAACTCACACTGTCTTTGAAATTCCATTTTATCTCCGCATCTTGACAAGGTTTTCTATGAGAATTACTCTCATTAAGTTAAGTCATCACCTGGGAGCCTTATGAAGCTCGCCCCACCTGCCTGACGGCGAGGTGGGAGAAGGCGTCGCTGTTTTTGTTCCACGAAAACCTCTAACCAAGCCGCCGAATACTCGATGGGATCTCCTAACCCCTCCCAAGAGGGGATGGCAAGAGGCAAGAGGGAGATTCTGTTCCCTGTTCCCTATTCCCTGTTCCCTTCTTCCCTATTCCCTTCTTCCCCCATAGCAAAACTGGACAGCCTTAAGGGACTGCCCAGAATCAATGCGGTAATACCCACACAGACGTTAAAGACGTGGGATGAGATTAGTTGCTCGGCGCAACCTTTTCCTTGAACAGTTTGCCAGCGGAGAAGGCGGGAACCTTGGTGGCAGGGATGACCATTTTGTCGCCGGTTTTGGGGTTGCGGCCTTCCCGTGCTTTACGATCTCTGGCTTCAAAGGACCCAAAGCCGACGAGGGTGACTTTATCGTCACTCGACACCGCTTCGACGATGGTTTCGAGGGCTGCCGTTAACACAGCATCGGCTTCCTTCTTGGTGACGTTCGCTTTCGCGGCCACGCGATCGACGAGTTCTCCTTTATTCATATCTGGATATCTCCTTAAGGTCAGATAGTAGGGGTTCACAACTGCCCTAAAGGGTCTTGAGGACACTTTAGGCAGGAAACATCGACGGGGCTTTTTTGAGATAAAACCCTGAAACTGTTGGTCTTCCGATGTTTCACTGACTCATTCTAATGGGTGTTTGCCCGATCTGGATCGTTGAAAGTATTAATTTATCTTGATTTGAAGATTTTTTTTACATCTGCCATTTTTTTAGGACAAATTCTCAAAAAAATCTTGACAATTCACAGAAAATTGAGTAATAGACAGACTATCGCTCTTGCCAGAACCGTTAAACGGCCCCTAAACCCCTGTGTTAAACGGCCAAAAACTCCTGAATCACCTCTTGAGAGAGGTCTTGCGTGACCCCAGAGGCCACAATTCCCCCTTTCTGCATGGCGTAGTAGCGATCAGCTTGGCGGACAAAATGTAAATGTTGTTCGACAAGCAAGACCGAAATCCCGGTTCGCTCAATAATGCGACGGACAGCGGCCTCAATTTCCAAGATAATCGAGGGTTGAATCCCCTCAGTGGGTTCATCAAGTAACAGAAGCCTAGGTTTTCCCATCAGGGCGCGGGCGATCGCCAACTGTTGCTGCTGTCCCCCACTGAGATCTCCCCCCATGCGTCCCAACATAGTTTCTAGGACTGGAAATAGCTCAAAAATCTCATCGGGGATGCGCTTGCTAGAACGTCCTGGACGAGCTTCTAACCCCAGTAATAGATTCTCTTTAACGCTCACTCGGGGAATAATCTCTCGTCCCTGGGGAACATAGCCAATTCCCGCTTGAGCGCGGCGAGGTGTGGATAAGGGCAATAAGGGGCGATCGCAGAGGTTAATCTGCCCCGAACGAGGAGACAACAAGCCCATAATCGTCTTTAACAGCGTCGTTTTTCCGACTCCATTGCGACCAATTAAACAGACCATCTGGCCCACCGGTACACTCAAATCCACATTCCGTAAAATATGACTTTCCCCGTAATAGACATTCAACCCAGAAACCTGCATCATCAACCCCGATTCAGGGGTAACGGTTCTCATTTCTGTGGCTTGCATGATTATTCCTCCTCTTCCGATGGACCTAAATAGACTTCAATCACACGGGGATTGCTTTGGATGTCATCCATTGTCCCTTCACAGAGCAACGAACCTTGATGCAACACACTCACTGTTCGGGCAATTTGACGAACAAACTCCATATCATGCTCAATTACGATAATCGAGTGGTTTTGCGCTAAGGTCAACAACAGATTGCCCACATTTTCCGTTTCCTCATCTGTTAACCCCGCCACGGGTTCATCCACCAGGAGTAAATCGGGAGCTTGGGCCACCAACATACCAATTTCCAGGCGTTGTTTTTCGCCATGGGAGAGTAACGCCGCTTGCAAATTCGCTTTCGCTGCCAAACCAATCGTTTGTAAAATACCCTCCACGGTGAGACGTTCGCCAGAGGTCGGTTTCCCAAATAGAGTTTGCAATACCCCTTTATGGCGATTGCAGGCCAAGTCCAAGTTTTCTCGTACCGTCAGATTAAGATAGACACGAGGCGTTTGAAACTTGCGGCCAATTCCCAAACGCGAGATTTGGTGTTCATTCAAGTTACGCAAGTTGCGGCCTTTGAAGCGAACCTGGCCTTGACTGGGTTGAACTTTACCTGTAATCGTATCAAGAAACGTGGTTTTTCCTGCACCGTTGGGGCCAATAATTACCCGTAACTCGCCTGTCTCAAGGCTAAAATTGAGGGCATTTAGGGCTTTGAACCCATCAAAGCTGACGGTTAAATTATCGATTTCGAGGATGTTTTCAGTCATCTTGGGAAAAGTGGGGAACTAGCCATCGGAGTGTTCGAGTTCGTCTTGTTCCTGTTGCACCTCCGGGTTGAGATCGATGTCTGGATAGCTAATTAGACGGGGTTGTAAGCCGAGACGCGATCGCAGTTTGGGAATGGCCCAATCTCGGAACCAGCCATAGAGTCCATTGGGGAGAACGGTAACGACAATTAGAAATAAGGCGCCTTGAAAGAATAACCAGGTTTCAGGAGACCATTCACTTAAGAAAGTTTGAGCGCTCCCCACTAACAGCGCCCCAATAATCGCCCCAATTAGGCTTGCGCGTCCTCCGACAGCCACCCAAATCACCATTTCAATCGAAAAGGCAACTTCCATAAAACTCGGGGTGACTAAGCCCGTTTGCACCGTATATAAGGCTCCTGAAACGCCGGCGATCGCCCCGGAGACAGCAAAGACCAAAATCTTAAAGCCGGTGGGATCATAGCCGGCAAACCGGGCGCGCACTTCGTCATCGCGAATGGCCACGAGCATCCGCCCAAAGCGCCCTTGAGTTAACCAACGACAGAGAAGATAGGTCAACCAAACCATGATTACGGACAGTTGAAAAAAGGCAAGTTGGGCTTGATTCGATCCGGAGGCAACTCCAAAAATTTCGTAACGATTGGTACTCAAGCCATTAGTGCCGTTAATCAGTTCTTGCTGTCCGTTGAAGAAGTTAAAAAAGACCAACAGCGCCGCCTGGGTCAAAATTGAGAAATAAACCCCTTTAATGCGGTTGCGGAAGACCAAATAGCCCAGAAGTCCCGCGACAATAGCTGGAACAATGAAAATGGCTAAAATTGTCAGCGGTAGGGAGTTAAAAGGCTGCCAAATCCAGGGCAATTCTTCAACGCCGTAAAGACTGAAAAAGTTAGGGATTTGCCCCTCGGGAAGTTGCAAATTTAGGTGCATGGCAAAGGCATAGCCACCAAGGGTGAAAAAGATACCATGACCGAGGCTTAATAAGCCGGTATAGCCCCAGATTAAGTCAATGCCCAATGCGGCGATCGCTAAGGCCACAAAACGTCCGATCAGTTTGAGGCGAAACACCGGCAAGAATGCCGGCATAATCACAGCAAAAGCAATGGCAATCCCTAGGGCGATCGCCGGTTCCAACCACCATTTAGAACGACGGGAGGGACGGGCTGCTGAAGAGAGTTTGGAGGTTTCCATTATCACATATAAAAGGTCTTGTCAACTCCTGCTCCTGGATAAATTCACTACAGTTCAGCGGTTCGTCCTTTTTGGGGAAAGATACCCGAAGGCTTCACTTGTAGGAACGCAATAATTAGGGCAAATACCATCACTTTCGCCATACTGGTTGAAGCAAAAAAGCGTAAAAAGTCAGCGACAAACTGCAAGGAATTAATATCATCAAACAGCCGTGCCAAAGCCCCTGACCCTAACAAATAGCTACTAATTCCAATAGCAAAGGCCGCTAGAATTGCCCCAAACATATTGCCCACTCCTCCCACGACAACCACCATGAAAGTATCGACAATATAGTTCTGACCAACATTCGGTCCGACAGACCCTAGGAACGTAATGGCACAGCCGGCAATTCCTGCCAGACCTGAACCTAGAGAAAAGGTTAGAGCATCCACCATGTCTGTGGGAATCCCTAAACAGGCACTCATCTCGCGATTTTGCGTGACAGAACGAATCCGTAATCCCCAATCCGAACGATTGAGGAACCAATAAATCCCCACTAAACAGAGAACTGTCAGCAGGATAATGAACATACGGGAATAGGGAAGTTGATACCCCCCAAGGTCAAAGCCACCCCGTAGCCATGCCGGGGCCGTTACATCCAGGTTGCGGGGGCCAAACCAGGGACTGGCTAAGGTTTCTACCCCAGCCATGGCCCAGCCAGCAATCCCGGCAATGGCGAGAGAGAGGGGCAAGAGGACGGCGATCGCCCATCCCTTCATCCCCTCCCAGTTGGGACGACGACGTAAGGCCCACATCCCACCGAAAAAGAGGGCGCAAAAGAGGACAATGGCGATCGCCAACAGCCAGTTCACACTACGCACAAACTGGCGCAAAATCAAACTCACCCCCCAGGTTGCCAATAGGGTTTCGAGAGGTCGTCCATAGAGGAAGCGAATCACCCCTCGTTCTAAAATCAACCCGGCCAAAGCAGACACCAAAAAGGCTACCGGCAAAGCTACAAAAATATAGAGTCCGAAGACGCCATCGCCGAAATCTCGAAAGAGATTTTGCACAACAAACGTGGCATAAGCACCTAGCATCATTAACTCACCGTGAGCCAAGTTAATAACACCCATCAGCCCAAACACAATCGCCAGACCTAACGCCGCGATTAACAAGACTGACCCGATGCCAATGCCATTGAAAATACCAACAGCAAGCTCGATCATAGGTTCTAAGCCTCGTCGAGTCTAAACTTCTCGCCTTTACTCGGATCACTCCAGTCGCAGGCATAGCCTTTCGTATCCCGAACATATTGGTTCCAAGGCTGAGGCTCAATGGGAGCATCAGTCGACCAAATAACATCAAACAGCCCATCCTCACGAACCTGACCAATACGAACCGTTTTCGAGAGGTGATGATTGGCATTCATCGTCACCGGGCCTTCCGGTGCTGCAAAGGACTGACCAATGGCGGCGGCCCGTACCGCTTCGAGATCATAGGCATCACCCGACTGTTCAACGGCTTGTTTCCAGAGATAGACCATAATGTACGCCGCTTCCATGGGGTCGTTCGTAACGCGGTCTGCCCCATATTCAGCTTTGAAGGCTTCAACCCAGGTCTCATTTTCTGGGGTTTCTACAGTTTGAAAATAGTTCCAAGCGGCATAATGACCCACCAAGAGATCAACCCCAATTTGACGGACTTCTTCTTCGGCGACACTCACCGACATCACCGGATAGCGTTCTGGGTCCATTCCCGCCCCTTGCATTTGGGTGAAAAAGGCCACGTTACTGTCACCGTTGAGGGTATTAAAAATAACCCCGCCATCAGGTAAAGCCTCTTGGATTTTGGTGATAATCGGCGTGACTTCCGTGCTACCGAGGGGCATATAGTCTTCCCCAACTACGGTTCCGCCTTCGGCGGCCAGTTGTTCTTTGATGATGGTGTTGGCGGTGCGGGGAAACACATAGTCAGACCCGACTAAGAAGAACTCATCGCCTTTGTTATCGAGAAGCCATTGCACCGCTGGCTCAATTTGTTGGTTGGGGGCAGCCCCAGTGTAGAAGATGTTTTTGGAGCATTCTTGTCCTTCGTATTGAACCGGATACCAAAGCATATGATCTTTGGTTTCAAAGACATCTTTTACGGCTTGACGGCTGGCAGAAGTCCAACAACCAAAGACTACAGCGACCCCATCTTGGTCGATGAGTTTCTCGGCTTTTTCGGCAAAGGTGGGCCAGTCTGAGGCCCCATCTTCAACGATCGCCTGGATTTGTTTGCCGCCAACGCCACCATTGGCGTTAATTTCTTGGATGGCTAATTGTTCAGCTTCAACAACAGTGGTTTCACTAATAGCCATGGTGCCACTGAGGGAGTGAAGAATCCCCACTTTGATGGTGTCGCTATCAGCACCGCCGCCTGTAGTTGGGCTGTTGGGATCGGCACAGGCTTTGAGAATTAAACTGGTTCCAAATGCGGCTGAACCATACCATAAAAATTTACGCCGTCCTAAACCTTTGCTCATATTCAGTCTCTTCGCTTAAAAATAGTCAACCGTCACGAATCTCTAAGGGGAAACCTGGACATTGCCTGGAGATTGTGGGATGGGCTGTTGTCCAATGTTTCAAGATGGTTTGTCTTGAATGTTTACCCTGGAGTTTTGATCTAGGACTGTATCCTAGAGGAATTGACCGTTGGTAAATGTAGCCTAGGATACCGTTATAAATCCAAGACTTAATTACAAAATTAATGAGTTGTCAAGAGCTTAAAAAAGCTGCAAAAAAAATCTCCCCGTGTCAATCGCAGACCAAGAGAGGGGAGAGTAATACCATTTTCCTAAAATCATGCTACAGATAGTCCTTTTCATCGTTTCATCGTTCATCGTTCCTACGCTCTGCGTAGGGACGCACCGGGTGGACGCTCTGCGTCGAG
>CAZXWM010000139.1:0-9605 GCA_964644215.1 uncultured Phormidium sp. | reverse complement strand
TCTTTGGGTAGGAAGCCGACGCTGTAATCTTTGATTCAGCGTTCGGTAGTTCACACCATCATCAGGTCTGGTTCAGCATCCACGGTAGCCGGGGGCTGCTGAGGATTGAGGTAGAAGTCAGACAGAAGTGAGAAGAGGTCGCGATCGGCGGCATCTTTGGGAACCACACCTTCGGGTAAGGCCAAGATTTGGTCGGCAATGTTGAGGTAGTAGTCGCAGACGTAGTTGAGGGCCGCGTCGGTTTCGGTCATCTCAAAGAGAGTTTTACCTTTGACTCGGGAGACGCGGATATCTTCGATCAGGGGCAGGATTTCCAAAACTGGCATCGGCACGGTCTCGATATATTTATCGATGAGATCCCGTTTTGAGGTGCGGTTGCCGATCAATCCGGCTAGACGTAGGGGGTGGGTACGAGCTTTTTCCCGCACGGAGGCGGCGATGCGGTTAGCGGCAAAGAGAGCGTCAAAGCCGTTGTCGGTGACAATCAGGGCATAGTCGGCGTAGTTGAGGGGGGCAGCAAAGCCACCACAGACGACGTCACCGAGAACGTCAAAGAGAATCACGTCGTATTCGTCAAAGGCGTTAAGTTCTTTGAGCAGTTTCACGGTTTCACCGACGACGTAACCGCCACAGCCTGCACCGGCTGGGGGGCCACCGGCTTCGACGCAATCGACGCCGCCGTAGCCTTTATAAATTACGTCTTCGGGCCAGATGTCTTCGTAATGGAAGTCTTTTTCTTGTAGGGTGTCGATGATGGTGGGAATGAGATAGCCCGTTAGGGTGAAGGTACTATCGTGTTTGGGGTCGCAACCAATTTGCAGGACTTTTTTGCCGCGACGGGCTAGGGCAACTGAGATGTTGCAACTGGTGGTGGATTTACCAATGCCGCCTTTTCCGTATACTGCTAATCTCACCCGATTTTCTCCTTTTCGTACTAACTGAGTTCTGGTTGAGGTCGGCGATCGCCTTTTGGCTTGAGGTGACTCGTTTGGGGCCGCTGGCGGCGATCGCTCGTTTTCTCGTTGTTTGCATTATGGGGGATGTGTCTAGGGATGGAAAGGGTTGCAACATTAAACTTAATGTCTCTGGTGATGTTAACAGTCTTCAAGTTGTTTAAATTGACGCTTGGGAGTTTTCAAAGTCTCTTAAGCCGATTTATAGATTCTTTTGAGGTTTTATGGTTTTGTTTTAGGTTAAGTAGTTACAAAAAAAAACAGCCTTCGTCGAAGGTATGGCTGAGCTGAAAGCTTGATATGAGTTTGCTACGCCACTTCCTCAAACTGGGGAGCATGGGGTTTGGGCAATCATATAAAGAATGCTGAATTTTTCGGCGGCCAGGGCGATTCCTGGGTCGCGGTGGCTTGAGACTTGATGTGATGGTAGGGAGACGGTGATGACGATTGAGAGGGCCTTGGCTTGTTATGAGGCGCGGCAGTACGATCGCGCGATCGCCATCTGCCAATCCCTATTAGCCCAACAGCCCCAGCGTCTGGATGTGTTAAATCTATTGGGGGGCATCGCCTTTCAACGGCAGGCGTGGTCTGAGGCGATCGCCTATTATCAGACCCTACTGAGATACTATCCCCGCTTTGCGACAGGATATGCCAACCTCGGGCGCACTTGGCAGCAAATTCAATGTTTACCAGAAGCCAAAGCCGCCTATCAGCAGGCCTTGGCCTTAGATAACTCAGGAGCGCAATGGTGGTTCAGCTTAGGCCATATCCATTGGGATTTAGGGGAAATTGAAGCGGCGATCGCCTGTTTTGAGACCGTATTAGCGCGAGATCCTCATTGGCATGAGGCCCGCAGTACCCTATCCCTATTACGCTTGCTCCAGGGGGATTTTCAGCGGGGATTTGCCGCTTATGAAGCCCGTCCCTCCCGGCGCGATTTAGCTAAAAGCTTTCCTCGGGAAGACTTAATTTGGCAGGGAGAGTCGTTAGAGGGCAAAACTCTGCTGTTACTCGCTGAACAAGGCTTTGGCGATGCGATTCAATTTGTGCGCTATGTGCCTGAATTAGCCGCCGAAGGGGTGCGAGTCTGGTTGCGTGTCCGGCCGCCGTTACTGCGGCTGTTTCAGGGACTCCCCGGCCCTGATCGCCTCTTCTCGACTGACGATCCGATTCCGGCTTGGGATGCTCACGCCTTACTGATGAGTCTGCCCTATTTACGCCAAACCACGCCGGAGACGATTCCGGCTAAGGTTCCCTATCTCCATCTGAGTCCCCATTGTCGTCCCCCCTTCCCCAAGGCCCCCACCGGGTATAAGAAAGTGGGGTTAGTGTGGCGTGGGAGTCCGACTCATCGCAAAGATGGCGATCGCTCCTGTTCCTTGGCTGAGTTTCAACGCTGGTTTGAGTTACCCCAGATTCAGTTCTATAGTTTGCAGAAACCGCCTCGGCCCGAGGAAGCTGAGGCGATCGCCGCCGAACCGCGTCTGATTGATCTGGCCCCTCTGTTGCGAGATTTTTGGGATACAGCGGCGATGATTCAGGAACTCGATCTCGTGATCACCGTCGATACCGCCGTGGCTCATTTGGCGGGAGCGTTAGGGAAACCGGCCTGGCTGTTGTTGGCCCAAACTCCTGATTGGCGTTGGGGATTAGCGGGCGATCGCAGTCCTTGGTATCCAACCTTACGGTTATTTCGTCAGTCCCAGCGAGGACAATGGACTGAGGCGATCGCGGCGATCGGCGAATGTCTAGCCCCGTGGGGGTCTGACCCACTCTCCCCGGACTCTTGAGCCGTCGTTGAACAAAAGATTGGTGATGCTAATCACAAACATTCGTGTTGAAGATCGTCTCAAATGGAGAAGGCGATCGCTGTAAAAGGCAAATTTAAAGGTGATACTAGGATTATCGGACTAAGGTAACAACTCCCCATGATGACGACTCAAACCTTCAACCAAAGCCTTCCTCTCGATGAAATGTTTGCCCGAGTTTGGAATCTCGGCCATCTCAGCCGCGCCGAGCGACAAACGTTGAAGTCGGTCGTTCTCAGCAACAGCCTCAGTTCCGAGGATGAAGATGTCCTCAACCGTATCTTTCATGCCGTGCGCCGAGGTTGGCTGAAAATTTCTGACTAAGGTTGTATTCCCCGGCAGCCCTCAGATTGAACTGTTAAGATCATCAAGTTAGTTCTGGCTTCGGCTTGGCCGCAACTGCAATGCGTCGATTTTTTATTCCGGCGACTTTAATCACTTAAAATTCCTTTAAAATGACGAAGTTGAGCCAAAGTATTCCTTCTCAACTGTAATGTGATTTCCTCGATGTCAAAGTCGGGGTATTTTTTTGGTCAATGCTGTCCGTTAAGATAGTCAGGCAATCGAGAGTTGTCCGAAAATAGGTGAGGCAGACAGCATGAGAGGAATTTGGAGAAGACGTTGGGCGGCGATCGCGGGCCTAATCAGTTGTTGTCTGGTCATCTTAGTTAGTTGTCGCCAGTCGAGTCCCGATGTTAGTCAGACTAACGGCGGGGCCAGTTCCCGAGGCGATCGCATCCGCCTCGGAACCACCGCCCAAATCGTCACCCTCGATCCCGCCGAAGCCTACGAACAATCCTCCATGATGGCGATCGCCAACCTCGGCGAACCCCTCTATCGCTACGAAGAAAACGACCAAGGAGAACTGGTCCTAATCCCCAAACTCGCCAGGGATCTGCCAACCGTCAGCGACGATCAACTCACCTACCGCATTCCCCTACGTCGCGATGTCCTCTTCCATGACGGAACCCCCTTCAACGCCGCCGCCATGGCCTTCTCCCTGCGTCGCTTTCGTGACAATCGCGGCCGGCCCTCGTTCCTACTCGCGGACTTAGTGGACAAAATCGAAGCCAGCAGCGAGTACGAACTCACCCTCAGCCTCAACTATCCCTTTGCCGGCTTCACGTCTCTCTTGACATTTCCTGGGCTATGTGCTACATCCCCAGCCGCCTATGAAATTGGCGAAGGGCAATTTCTCCCCAGCCAGTTTGTCGGAACCGGTCCTTATCGTCTGGCCAACTATGGCAGTGATTCCGTCGCCTTCGACATCTTCGCAGACTATTGGGGTCAGCCCCCCAACAATCAGGGGGTTGATCTGCGGCGGTTTTCGAGTCAATCCAACCTCTATAACGCCTTCCGCACTGGGTCCGTCGATGTCGCCTATCAACAACTCGACCCCGACCAAATCCATCGTCTTCAAGAATTAGCCCCAAGCGAGGGATTTCAAGTCATCGCCGCCGACAGTACCACCATTTCTTATCTGGTCTTAAACGTCAATCAACCGCCCTTTGACCGCCTTGAAGTCCGTCAGGCCTTGGCGGCGGTGATGGACCGGGATCTACTGAATGAGCGCGTGTTTTACGGTCAAGCCGAACCCCTCTATAGTTTGCTGCCGTCTAGCTTTGAGGCCCATCGTCCGGTGTTTGCAACAGAATATGGCGATGGCAATGTGGCCCGGGCCACCGAACTCTTGCGGGAGGCGGGGTTTTCCCCGGAAAGTCCTTTGGTGGTGGAGATTTGGTTTCCTTCGAGTTCCGTGGCGGGCCGTCTGAGTGCCACGATTTTACAAGCCTTTGCTGAGCGGGATTTGCAGGGGTTAATGACCGTTGAACCCCGAAGTGTTGAGGCGGCGACGGCCTATGGATATTTGGATAAGGGGGTTTATCCCACCTTTGTGTTGTCCTGGTATGCGGACTTCTTTGATGCGGATAACTATGTCAAGCCGTTTCTCGAATGTCAAGAGGGGTCGGTTGAGGCCGGCTGTACGTTAGGAGAAAGTCAATATCACGGCTCGTTTTATTATGATCCTCTAGCGAATGAGTTGTTGCAAGCGCAACGGGAGGCCTCAGACCCGCAGCAGCGTGAGCGTTTGTTGGTGGAGTTACAGGAGATTGTCGCTGCTGAGGTGCCTTATATCCCCCTCTGGCAAAATAAGGATTATGCGTTTGCTCAAAGGGGAATGTCTGGGGTGCGGTTGAGTAAGACGCAACAGGTGCTTCCCTTTGCTTCGATCGCTCGCTAGGAGACTGTTCTTTGGTTGCTCGGGGTTGGGACAACCGCTACTCTAAGCCTAACTCCCGTTTTAGGAGTTCAATGGACTGGCTGCTGATGTAGTTCTCGAAACAGGTGACTTGGGGGGGACGAATCAGGTCATCTCGGGCTGATTGGATGGCAGATTTGACAGCATCAAAGCTGGCGCGATCGCAGATAATCGTCCGCGCACTGCGAACCATTGCATTGAGTTTATAGGTATTTCCCAACTCGGTGGTAATCACCAATAACTCATCACCGCGCAAACTGTGAACAATCACCTCGGCGGCCCGCAACAGCCCGGAACTGATGCTGACTAGCCCTAAACAGCTATCTTTGGCTAACTCTTTGACGAGTTCGGTTTCCTTGGCATAATCGTAAATATCGATGGGAATGACCCGCACCGCTTTGGGTGCGGCGACGGATTCGGCTTCTCCGATAAAATAGCGACTGGTGACGACGGTTCCTGAATGGGCTTTATCGAGAATCTCTGACAATTCCTCCATGGGGACGAGTTGGACGGGAATTTTCAGGGCTTGTTCGAGTTCTTGAGACATCAACTCCCCCACGCCAATGTCCTGAAGTGGCGCTGTCACTAAGACGCGGGCGCTACAGCGTAAACGCCAGTCAATTTCCCCGAGAAACAACTCTCGCGCTTCGTTGAGGGAACAGCCTTTGTTGAGGAGTTCGTCGAGACTGCGTTTGATGACTTCGTGGGCTTCGGGATATTGCGCCCAGATGGGGGAACTCAGATGCGTCCCTCCTCCTTCGTGGCCCTGGGCGCGGACATAGATTCCTGAACCGGCTTGGGCCTCGACTAAGCCAATATCTTCGAGTTGGCGGTAGACTTTACTGATGGTATTGCGGTGCAGGCCGGTTTGCATGGCCAGTTGGCGGGTACTCGGAAGCCGATGTCCGGGGGGAAACTGACGGGAGGCGATCGCAAAGCGAATTTGATTAAACAGTTGGTTGGACGCGGGAATGTCGCTGTCCGATTGAATATGAAATTTCATAGGTTTTTGCAGAACCTTAACACAAAAATCAGAAGAGTTTAGTAGCCATTTTTCAGTCCATCTTAGCTTACTCTAGCGCTAATTTCCAGCCTCAGACGGGTCAATCTTACATCAATTTCGGTAAATTTGGTCATTTCCAGCAATGGCCGCAACTAAGGACTGGATTATCTGGGGAGATTTTTCGGAAATTTGTAACTCTAGCCCTCAGAATCTAATGGATCAGAAGTCCCCTCGGCCACGGATTTAACCTGAACGTCTCGCTCTAGCTCCTGCACCAGTTGTCGCACCTCGAAGCGTTCGATTAAGTCACGATAGTGTTGACAGAACTCGTGCAAGTTTTTATGTTTCTCTTCAATTGCACTTAGTTGTTGCCCCAGACGATTTAAACTTCCTCGTTTCGCCAGATGCAACAGTTCTACTAAATTCTCTTCTTCTGGAAGTTCCATCGCTGTATCCGTTTCTTAACCACCACTATCACAGCCTTGGACATATGGGACTGAGTACAACTGAAGAGAAGGGATAACGTCTGACTCTCTAAAACAATTCCCTTCTCTTCATTCTAATCCTTAATTCGGGGAGATTAAGAGGTGGGATTCGCTCCATAAACTTGGTCATAGTACTCCCGATAATCTTGCGAAAGTAGCGGTTTCCACCATTGTTCATGGCTGAGATACCAGGCCACTGTCCGTCGTAACCCTTCTTCTACCGTGACTGATGGCTGCCATCCCAGTTCAGTTTTAATTTTAGTGGCATCAATGGCATAGCGTCGATCATGGCCGGGGCGATCGCGGACAAATGTTATCAGTTCCTGACTCGGACGCAGCGGAAGCTGAGGCGCTATCTCATCCATTAAGCCACAGAGGAGATGCACTAAATCCAAGTTTTTAACTTCGTTATTGCCGCCAATGTTGTAGGTTTGTCCTGGACATCCCTTACAAATTACCGTATCGAGGGCGCTACAGTGGTCTTCAACATATAACCAATCCCGGACATTTTGCCCATCTCCATACACCGGAAGCGCTTTCCCTAACAGGATATTGATGCACATCAAGGGAATCAGCTTTTCGGGAAAATGATAGGGGCCGTAATTGTTAGAACAATTGGTAATTAGAGTGGGAAGATCATAGGTATGGAAATAGGAGCGCACCAGATGATCACTTCCAGCTTTAGAGGCGGAATAAGGACTGTTGGGAGCGTAGGCTGTGGTTTCGGAAAAAGGGGGATCGTTGGGGCCAAGACTTCCATAGACTTCATCGGTGGAGACATGGAGAAATCGCCCTTGTTGACGATTGGCGTAATGGCTGCGGAAGGCTTCGAGAAGGGTGAAGGTTCCGACAACATTGGTTTGGATAAAGGCTTCTGGCCCCAAAATTGAGCGATCGACATGGGATTCGGCCGCGAAATGGGCCACAATATCAATTTCATGCTCGCGCAAGAGACGATCAATCAGGGGGCGATCGCAGATATTACCCTGGACAAAGGTTAGTTTATCCTGTTGGTCTAAATCAGCGATATTAGCTCGATTTCCGGCGTAGGTGAGCGCATCGAGAACCACCACGTGATCCTCAGGATAGCGATCGCACCAGTAGCGAACAAAGTTTGAGCCGATGAATCCGGCTCCTCCGGTAATGAGAAGATTTGGCATGAAGATAGGGGATAGGGAACACTTCGACAGGCTCAGTGCGGTGCAGGGAATGGGGAACAGAAACTAGCTTCTTTCCGTTGCTTACTCGCTCAGGATTTGTAGGCGAACTGTGTGTTCGCCACTGTCGTCGAGGGGAACTTCAATAACGGGGCCGCTGATGCGCTCGATGACGTTGATGAGCGATCGCAGGTTAGGGGTACTCGCTCCAGTGTCCACATAGAGGCGGTCAGATTGGCTTGAGAGACGCTTCCAGGTCGTATAGAGCTTTGTCACCGTTTGCTCCAATTGAGCCGCCTGCTTGACCAAATCTGAGGCGACACTGAGAGAGCCAACTCGTAAGGCTTCCTCCAAGGCCATCTCCAGATCCAGAGAGGGATCTTGTAGAGTTTGTACTTGGGAAGCAGCATCAATGTATTTTGAGAGATTACGAGCCTCCGTTGTCAGTTGTTTTAAGGTGTCCACGTCGGGATTTTCCGCCGCTTCCCGTTGGATTTCTTTTTGATGGTTTTCGGGTAGTTTTTCGAGTTCCCGAACTAGGGGCGCAACATGACGAGCTGGTAAGGAATGATCGGCGGCGCGATCGCGGACTTCTTCGGGCAATAACTCCGAGGTCATGGCCATCCATTCATTCGAGAGTTGTTTGACTTCACGGCGGGTAATGCGATCGCCATCCTGAGCCGCCGAAGCGACGAGTTGTTGCACCTCTAACGGCGAGTTGGCGGTTTCGACAAATGCCCGTTTACTGAAGTTATTAATACTATTGGGATCGAGTTTTCCCTGTTCGAGTAACGTATCGGCACTATTAGCTAGTTCAATTAGAGAATAGGCTTGGCTTTTGCTGATTTCTCGTTCACTGAGCCATTTTAGAAAGCCTTTTCCCCGTCCTTCACCGCCAATTTTCTCGCGATCGCGCACCGCTCGCAAAATCCGTCCTCGCCAAATATCAGTTTGCAAATTAAAGCGATCGCACACCAACCAGGCCCGATCCACTTGTTGCAAAAACTCAAAATCAGGCAAGTCTTCATCATCAGGATTTGGCAAATCAAAATCCAAATCGGGCGGTTCTTGGAGAACCTCAATCAATTCGTCTTGTAAGTCTGGCATGAGAGGGAACGGGGAACAGGGAACAGGGAACGGGGAACAGGAGTAACCTAGGGATGCACCTTAGTCGGTGAGCGATCGCCGAACCGTGGTGGCCCGCTTCGGGCAATAATTTACCGTGAACCGACTATTGAGTTAGGGCGCGGATAAAGCGTTGCACTTCGGCGAATAGGCCTCGGGATTTGGGTTTGGCCGAACGGGGGGACTTGTCTGTGTCAGTGTCAGCGGTGTCAGGAGACTCGTTTTCGAGTTCTTCACCCATGAGTAGGCGTTCAAGTTCCTCGCCAACCGGTTTATAGGACATTTCCGTTAACACTTCATATTGGTTTTCCTCATTTAACGTCCAGACAAGCCAAGATGAGGGATAGGCCCGGAATACAGCCCCCCCAGGGAGAGGACGGACATAATAACACGAGGTGATTTTGCTGAGGAAGCGTTCCCGTAACTGCCGGGCGGCGTAGCCAATGCCTACGGTGGCGACACTTTCGAGGCGAGGGAGGAGTAAAATAACCGGGCGATCGCCGGCTTCGTTGGCTAGTTTCTCCACCTGTTCAATTTCCACGTCAGAGGGTTCGACTAATAGATAGCATTCATCGCTGTCGTCCATCTGATTGGTGACGGGGAGGCGACGACTGCCCACATCGGTAATTTTGAATGGCGTATCTCCCCAATCGCGACGGGCCAAGGCGGCGGCCCCCGTGTCGGGGAACAGCACTTTCAGGTTATAGCCCATCTCCGTCAACACGGGGATAAAGGTTTCGGCGATGGGTTGCAGAAAGGAAATAACCAGTATTAAAAACAGTGCACTTGTTATAAAAACAGAGGCAAGAATACT
>CAZXWM010000138.1:0-9642 GCA_964644215.1 uncultured Phormidium sp. | reverse complement strand
CTGACGGAGAGAAGAACATCAACTCCGACGTTACCGAAGAGGAAGCTGGCGCCACCAGGACCGCCTTTGATGCTATCGTCACCAGCGCCGCCGGCCATGGTGTCTTCGCCGGCTTGTCCGAGGAGGGTGTCTTTGCCACCGCCACCTTGGAGAATGTTTTCACCACCGGCGGAAACGATGATGTTCTCGCCATCATCGGCGCTTTCTTCTCCGAAGAGACGACCGCCAAATAAGGTGGTTCGGGTTTCTCGGGCGAAAAGGTAGTCTCCACCGAGGTCACCGTAGATGGTTGCTTGACCGTTATCGCTGGTGACGGTGTCGTCGCCGCGACCGCCAAAGACAAAGTCTCCGATACCTCGGCTGCGGATATAGTCGTCGCCGGTGTTCCCTAGGAGGGTGCTGCCGGGTTCTGTGGCGTTTAGGGCGCTGATGATGGTGTCGTTCCCGTCACGACCCCAGACTTCTTCAACCTCGACGCCGATAAATTCTTCGCCGTTTTCGCTTAACAATACGGGATTGTTTTGATTTTCTAGATTAGTCACTGACTGCTCCTCTTCTGCGCGTGTGGGTTTGCGTATTGTACCGTTGCGGACCGGTACGGGTTTGGTCTCAGTTTAGCTGTACGCATAACAGTCGCCAATTTACCGCATAAATGCCAATTTTGTCTAGTCATTGGCTGGGGGAGTTTGGGGCGGCTGTTGTGATCTTAGTCTGCTTTGGGTTTGAGTTTGTTCCCGGAGGTTGGGAAAAAAGGGAATGGGGGTTAGAAACCGGGTGTCTTGGAGACACTCGGTTTCTGGGTTGCGGGTTGGGTGGGTTGCGGGGGGTTGGGCCGTTGGGGGGTCGATCGCCTGGGGACATGGGTTTGTTTCGATTACACTGGGGATGATGGGGTGAGGGTATTTGCTTGACAGGTGTGAAATTATGTGCTGGTGGGAGAACACAGACACACCGACGGGGGAGGGCGAACGGCGGTTCGCCCTTACGCCTTTTGCCCTTCTTCCACGTGCATCGAACAATCAGGGTTACACTATATGTATATTCGCCATCAGTCTGTCACCGTTGCGGTGATTGGGTGCATCATGTTGGGCTGGGTCTCGTTGGCTGTTTCTGGTTCGCGAGTCCGGCCGGGTTCTGCTACACTACTCTACTCGAATACGTCTCCTGAACCTCAGGAGGAGGATGCTCCTGAGGATACGTCGGGGGCGGGAAGTCGGGCGGTGTCGCAGTTGATGCTCTCTGATGTTTATTTGAATCCCTTAGCAGCCGCATGGCGCGATCTCCGTTTTCTGGTTCTATTGAGCGATCGCTTGACTCCTCGTTAACGCCGTCTCGGTGGGGGGGGCGATCGCCGTCGTCTCGACAGGCTTCTAGTTCGCAACCTCCCCCAGACGGCAATATGGCTGCGCCAGGGGCATCGTCTTCGGGAAATACGCCTGGAGACCCACCTGGAGGACTGTTTAAGGGGGATAAAACCGGGGGTCATGGGGGGGGACAAAGCCCCCAGGAGTTGGGCTGGTTACAGGGCTATTGGCGGGGGGTGTTACAAACGGCGTTGCCGATCGCGCTGTTGGTGAATCTCTTGGCGGGATTTGGGGGCTTGGCGCTGTTTGAGCGGGGGCTGCTGGATCTGGGGTTCCGCTACAAGTCCCTCGAACCGGTGGATGAGCGGGTGGTGATTGTGGAGATTCGCGAGCAGGATATTCGTGAGATTGGTGGTTTACCGCTGTCGGATCAGGTGCTGGCGGAGGGGATTGAGCAGATTGTGGCGGCGAATCCTCGGGTGATTGGTTTGGATATTTATCGAGATTTACCTGAGCATCCAGGGGGCGATCGCCTGGAGGAGGTATTTGCCAATACGCCTCATTTAATTGGCATTGAGAAGGCTCTGGGAGAGGCGACGGTGGCGCCGCCTCAGCGGTTGCAGGAGGCGGATCGGGTGGCTCTGGCGGATGTGGTTGAGGATCGCGATGGGGTGGTGCGACGGGCTTTGATTTCAGCCCGCTTGCAGGGCCGGGTGCGGATGACGTTAGGAACTCGTCTGGCTCGGGACTATTTGGCGCAGCAGGGGATTCCTCTGGAGCGATCGCCGGCCTGTGCGGGCTGTTATGAGTTAGGTCAAGGGCGGTTGCGTCCGCTTCCGCCCCGGATCGGAGGTTATTCTGAGGTGGCTCGGGGGGGCTATCAGATGTTACTCAACTATCGTCGCGGAGGCTCTGGGAGCTTTCTACGGCTAGGGTTCAATGAGGTGCGCCAGGGTCAGGTTGCGCCGGATCTGTTGCGCGATCGCGTGGTCTTGATTGGGGCGACGGCGGTGAGTACCAAGGACTTTTTTGGGACTCCCTATGGCTTGGGACCGAAGGCCATGAGTGGGGTGGAACTCCAGGCTCAGATGACGAGCCAGCTCCTGGCGGCGGCGTTGGCTGGGCGGCCGCTGTTGCGGGTGTGGACGGTGGCTCAGGAGGCGCTCTGGGTGACGGTTTGGAGCTTGCTGGCGGCGGGGAGTCTCTGGTGGCTGTTGGGCTATTGTCCTTGGTGTCAGGTGGCTCAGGGAACGGCTCAGTCCGGAAACTGGTTCGGCCGACCTCTGGGCGATCGGATTCCTCTGGCGTTGCTGTTGATGGGCCAGGTGAGTCTCTATAGCTTGCTGCTGTTGGGGTTGGGCTATTGGGCTTTTGAGCATGGCTGGATGATGCCGCTGGTCTCGCCCCTGTTGGCTATTTTAGCAGTGACGGTGACGGTGACGTATCACTATCGCCATTGGCAATTGCAACGAAGTTATGCTCAGTTGGCGTTTATGAATCTGCGTTTGCGGGAGTATTCGCGGGATTTGCAGGCCAAGGTGGGCGATCGCACTCAGGCGCTACAGGCGGCGAAACAACGGGCCGATGAGGCTAACCGGGCTAAGAGTGAGTTTTTGGCCAATATGAGCCATGAGTTGCGTACACCGCTCAATGGCATTTTGGGCTATGTGGAGGTGTTGCAACGAGATTTACAACTCCCGGCGGCGGCGAAAACGGTGGCGCCGGATCAGGCTTTACAGACGATCGCTGATTGTGGCCAGCATCTGTTGATGTTGATTGAGGATATTTTGGATTTGTCCAAGATTGAGGCCCGTCGCTTTGAACTCGAACTGGTGGATTTTGAGTTGATGACGTTTTTGCGGGGGATTGAACAACTCTTTAGTCTGCGATCGCAACAGAAGGGAATCGTCTTTGACTGTGAGATCGATCCGCAACTCCCGAGTTCGGTGCGGGGGGATGAACGCCGCTTGCGACAGGTGTTATTTAATTTACTGAGTAATGCGATTAAGTTTACGGATATCGGCACGGTGGCGCTGCGGGTGACGGCGGTGAGGTTAGCGGCGGGGGAGGGGAACCCTGAGGCGGCGCTGATGGCGGAGGGGGAGATGTTCCCGACGGTTTATCTGGATTTCCGGGTGGCGGATACGGGAGTGGGAATGACGCCGGAGGAGATTGAGCATATTTTTGAGCCTTTCCGACAGGTGGGGAATCATCCGCAACAACGGCAGGGGGCGGGTCTGGGGTTGGCGATTTCTCAGTATATTGTTGAGAAGATGGGGGGACAGGTGCAGGTTGAGAGTCAACGGGGACGGGGGAGTGTGTTTTCGTTTATGATTCCTTTACAAACTCGGCAGGTTTGGGAGAGTTGTGTGTTACCGAACCCAGGGGATGGGGTGATGGCGTTGACGGGGGAACGGCCTCGGGTGGCGGTGATGGATGGTCAGGAGTGGAGTGCGCGGCTGTTACAGGCTTGGTTGCAGGAGTTGGGCTGTGAGGTGGTCCAGCTGTCGTCTCGGGGGGAGGGGAGGGTTCCAGATTTGCTGTTTGTGGATGGGATGTTGTCGTTTGCGATTGCTGAACAATGGCGGTTGAGGCGTCAGGGGGATGAGTCGGCTGAGGGGCTGTCGGCTGAGGGGCTGTCTCCCCAGGTGCGTCAGGTTCTGGCTTGGCGGGCTGAGAATCCTAGGTTTAAATGGGTGGTTTGTTCGGCTAGTGCTTTTGAGGGCGATCGCTTGGCGGCGTTACAGGGGGGTGCGGATGGCTTTTTGACGAAGCCTCTGTCTCGGGATGCGGTGGTGGCGGTGTTGTCGCGGTTGTGGGATTGTCAGTGGCGCTATGAGTCGGGGTCGTTGCTTCAGGGGGTTAAGGCTGTGTCGCCGTCGCAGGGGGAACGTCCGACGCCGGAACAGTTACAGATGTTGTATCCTTGGCTGTTACGGGGTAATTTACGGCAGGTTGCTGCGTTGGTACAGGGGTGGCGAGAGGCTAATCCGGGGTTGGGAGCGTTTGCGGATCAGGTGCAGGGCTATTGTGATGGGTTTCAGGTGCGTCAGTTGCGATCGTTTTTGGGGATGAAAGATGGCTGAGGGTCTCGGGTTTGGGTTTTGCGGTAGACTGGGTAGGGTCGCTTCGTTTGGTGAGTTATGGTTGTTTGGCGCAGGCTTCGAGGGCTGTTGGTTGTGGGGTTGGTGTTGCTGTTGTCGGGGCTGTGGATGCCTCTGGTTCTGGCGTTGACTCCGATTGAGTTGTCGGATTTGTCGTATGAGGATTGTCCGCCGTCTCTGGGAGATGGGGCGGTGGTGAGTGGTTCGATGCAGTCGGCGAATTGTTTTATTGTGACGGGGAAGGCGGAAAATAGGTCGGGTAAACCGCTGGTGAATGCGGATATTTTTGGCCGTATTTATGATGCGAATAATAATAATGTTATGCCGAATCGCACTCGGTTGGGGGCGATCGATGAGGTTCCTCCTGGGGTAAGTGAGTTTGAGTTACAGATTATGGTTCCGGCGAATCAGCCGCTTCCGTTGCAGTTGAAGCAGTTTAAGGCGTCGGGGTTTACGGGGCGAGTGCGGCGTTAAACTTGGCTCGAATACTAGAAACCGGGTGTCTTGGAGACACTCGGTTTCGTTTTGGGGGAGAGATTTGGAGTTGTGGAGGGGCGATCGCTCATGTTAGATTTGACAATGCCGGCAGGTCGAAGAAAAGTTTATCTCGAAATTGCTTTGCGTCGATGTCGTCCGGGTCGGGGTAGTAGTCTAGCGTTTCTTCAATCACGAACTTGGAGTCATCCCGTGAGCGATCTCAGAACAATTATTCAAACGCCTTTTGTGATTGTGGGAGGAGTTGCTACCCGGCTTTATATGCCTGAACGTATGACAGATGATTTAGATATTTTAGTTGTGGCAGAACATTCTGAGCGCATTTATGCGGAATTAGAACAGGCCGGAAGTGAGCGGGTTGGAGAGTTAACGGTTGGTGGGAGTAGTTGGCGTTTATCTGATGGAACGATTCTAGATGTGCTTGAATTTGAGCAAGTATGGGTTGCTGAGGCGATCGCTGATCCCAATTTTTCGCCCGATGGGTTGCCGGTGATTGCCTTGCCCTATTTGGTGTTGATGAAGTTACAGGCAAGCCGTTCTCAAGATCTGGCTGATATTAGCCGGATGTTAGGGGGAGCGGATGAAGATATGTTGACTTCGGTGCGTTCTGTGATTGGGGTATATCTTTCGGATGCTTCAGATGACCTTGAAAGTTTGATCACTCTAGGTCAATTGGAAATGGGGAGTTGAAGACTAGAAACTGGGTGTTGGCTCTAATACTAGAAACCGGGTGTCTGGGAGACACTCGGTTTCGTTGTTGGTTTCGTTTTGGGGTTAAACGAGGGCCATGAGGAGGCTGGGGACGATGGATTGGACGACTTGGAGGAGTAGGATGGCCAGGATGGCGGAGAAGTCGATGCCGCCGATGGGAGGGATGATGGACCGGAAGATGTTGAGGTAGGGGTCTGTTAGCTGGCTGAGGATGGCTAGGGGGGGCATTGACCAGTCGACGTTGGGAAACCAGGTTAGCAGGATGCGGATGATGAGTAGGGCGAAGTAGATGTTGAAGAAGGTGACGAGGGTTTGGGCGAGAAGCAAGACGATGGATTCCATTGTTAGACGGTTTATTTGTGTATTTTTTTTACAATTACTTGATATCTAGGTTGAGATGTGCATCTCGGCTTGAGATATCTGTTGCCATTGTACTCGATCGCCTGGGGGGAGGTGGGTCTAGTTGTCGTCGAGGCTGTTGAGGGGGCGATCGCTGCTGCTGGACTGTTCTTGACGGTTGACGACGTGGAGTTGTTCGCGAACGTCGTCGATGGTGTCGTTAAGTTGGGCGATTTTGTCTTCGAGGTTGCGTCGGGCGGATTCCATGTTTTCGGGGTTGAGGAGGGAGTGGGTTCCGTCCCGTTCGCTGAGCCGGTTGTTGCTGTCGGCATCGCTGCGGCTGTCTTGGCGAGTGCGTCCGGCGAGAACGGTGCCGAGAACACCGCCAACGACACTGCCGAAAATGGCTCCGGCTAGGAATCCGCCTGTAAAACCGTTTTGATTACTCACCGTGATTTTGTCCTCGTTACTCTACGCGATCGCTGTGTTTCAGTTTAGCATTTTTGGGGCCAGGCTGTGGCTGTGTGGGTCTTGTGGGCTTACTCGGTGCCGAAGCTGCGATCGCCGGCGTCGCCGAGTCCGGGAATGATGAAGCCGCGATCGTCGATGCCTTCGTCGATGGTGGCAGAATAGATGACCAGGCCGGGGTGGCGATCGTTGAGTTTTTGCAGGGCGGGGGGGGCGGCGACGACGGAAATGATGCGGAGGCGATCGCTGGTTAAGCCCCGTTCTGTGAGTAATTCTAGGGTTTGGTCGAGGGTGCCGCCGGTGGCGAGCATGGGTTCACTAATAATCAGATGTAAGTCGGGGGGAAATTCGTCGGGGAGGGTGTTGAGGTAACAGTTGGCTTCAAGGGTTGTCTCGTCGCGAACCATACCCAGGTGATAGATGCTGGCGGCGGGGAGAACGTCTTGGATTCCGGGGAGGAGGGCCAGGCCGGCTCGCAGGATGGGGGCGATGGCGATCGGGATATCGGAGCGAATGATGGTTCCTTGGGCGGGGGCGAGGGGGGTTTGCACGCTAATCTGTTGGCTGGGAATCCACTCGCGGATGGCTTCGTAGCTGAGCCACCGCCCCAGTTCGGTCATGGCGGTTCGGAAGAGAACTGGCGGGGTGGAGGCTTCTCGGGCCATGGCCAGCCAGTTTTGGATTAGGGGATGGGGGGGGACGTAAACGCGGAGTTTTTCGGTCATGGTTTGGGGGAATGAGGTTAAGGGTATTTTAGGGGAAGAAGGCAATAGGCAAAAGGCAAGGGGCAATAGGCAAGGGGCAATAGGCAAAAGGCAAGGGGCAATAGGCAATAGGTTCCGGTATCGTAGGGGCGAAATCGTAGGGGCGTGCCTATTTTTCGCCCCTACATTGGTGGACGAGGTGTTTGGGGTCGAAACAGGCATGGGTGACGTTGCAGCGTCCAGCGCCGGAGATGCGGACTTTGTGGAGGGGATGGCGGCTGGCTTCGAGGATGGTGATGTTGAGGTTGGGGTTGTGGCTGGCGGCGGTGATGGCCCCAAAAAATCCGGCGGCCCCGCCGCCGATGATGATTGCGTTGCACGTTTGGTCGTGAATGGTTATATAGGTCGGGCTTATTCGATCTCCATTCTCCTGAGGATGGCTTCAAATTCTGAAATGTCAACCTGAATGTCTTCGAGTCTGAGGTGAGGGTCTTCAAAGGGCTGGGGGCGTTGTCCTGTCCCAAAGAGGTAATAGTAGTCTAAGCCAACTTGGTTGCAAATGTTCCAGTAACTGACGCTGACGTAGTTGGGTGAATATATCTCTAATACTTTGGTGTTTTTGGGGCAAAATACGAGATTTGTGAGTCCGGCACCATGGGGGGCAATGATACAGTTTGCGGTTGCGAATAACTCAATTTGTTCTGTTAGGGAGTAGTCTTCTAGGAAAACTCGGTCAAATCCCTTTTCTTGCAAGTTTTCTAGGATTTTATCTTCGTTGAGAAGCCGGCGGCTGCTGGCTTTGTGGCGGCTAATATAGAGACGTTTGGTTTTGTTGGAGTCATCCAAGTTGCGGATGGTCTGGGGGACTAAGGTTTGTCTAAGAAAGTCAAAGGCCCAGGTGCCGATGTTACAGGTTTGGTGACGGACAAAGGAGGGAACGAGCAGACGTTTGGCTTGTAGGTGAGGGTAGTCTGCGGCGGTGATTAGTTTCTCTGGAGGAATATCCAGAAGTTTGAGGGAGTCAGGCTGAAAAGGTTGGGCGAGATCATTAACGATAAAATAATCGATGTCTTGGAACCAGTCTGGCGATCGCCTCAGCAGGTCATATCGAGGTAAAACATCGACAATCCAGTGAAAAAAGGTGTTTCCACCGGCTGCACTTAAGACGGCAACGGTTTTATCTAGGTATGTCGGCGGCTGAATATCTTGGTGGAAAACGGGATGTTTTTGGGGATTGTTTGGGTCAACTCTCATGTGAATTGACGCGTCAGATAAAAGTTTATTATCGGCTGTGATTACGGCAACACCGTTGCAAATTCGTCCGCCTTCTAGGCAGGCGAGATAGGCGGGTTGGGATTGGCTTCCATAGTCTAGGTTGAATTTCCAGTATAAGTCGGCGTCAAGGGTTTTGGGGGCTTGGCGTGATAGGGATTGAGGGGGATAAATGTTGGATTTTAATCCATTGGTTTGACGCTGGTGATCTGAGAGTTGGTTCCACCAGTCATCAATGGTTGGATAAAACCCCTCGGGGGTATAGGATTTCTGGAATTTCCGGAATAATGACTTGAGATAGGATTTCAATTGGTTTGCTTAATTTGTTGGCTTAAGAGGTGACGGCGATCGATTTAGGTCTTCAGCCTTCTTAGCAAATTGTGATAGATTTGTCAATGATTCGGCTTGATTTTCTGCGAGAGGCTAAGTCGGGAACGGCTGGGTTGACACTCCCACGGCTGAAGCGAGTGGGATTCTTGGTTCACGGACTAGACTTAACTGAGCAGGATTACTCCAACCCAGCCAGAGGCCCAATCTCCCCAAGCGTTGACGTTTCCGTATGCCCTACGGTACGGTGACGTCCAAGTTGCAAGATGTTGATAGCAGCATTTACATCTCTATCTTCTGCATACCCGCAACTGGGGCAGATATGTGTTCTGACAGAGAGGGATTTCTTGACCGTTTCGCCACAGTTTGAACAATTCTGACTGGTGTAGTGGGGAGGCACGGTGACCGTGGCCTTTCCATACTTCAGGCCAAAATACTCTAGCCAGCGGACGAACGGAGACCATCCTGCATCACTAATCGACTTGGCCAGGTGCCGATTGCGAACCAACCCTTTCACATTCAAGTCTTCATAGGCAATCAAATCGTTAGATTGAATTAAGCGCAGTGCCTGATTTTTCAGCCACTCGTTACGCTGCCTGCTTACCCTTAAATGTTTCCGAGCATATCGTTTCCTGGCCTTGTGATAGTTCTTGGACTGAGGTTTGGCTCCTTGGCGGAACTTCCTCGACTTCTGCCGATTGGCACGACTGAGTTGAACTTCGGCGTGACGATAGAACTGAGGCACTTCGACAACATGACCATCACTGGCGGCAATGAAATACCGTAGGCCTAGGTCAATACCAACAGCCTTCTGGCTCGGTTCCATCTGCACTCGGTTGTCCACCTGAACGCAAAACTGAATATAGTAGCCATCGGCCCGACGCACGAGCCGAACCCGCTTAATGAGGGATTCGTCGT
>CAZXWM010000137.1:5102-9647 GCA_964644215.1 uncultured Phormidium sp. | reverse complement strand
ATCCCCTCACGAATCGCCTGATCCGAAATCTGCCAACCTTGCTGTTGTAACTGACGAATCACCGCCAAGGCGATCGCTGAATTAACATATTGAACCGCACCCCCCAACAGACAACTCATACTCAAACCCCTGTACCGCAACCCGATTTTCCCCAACTACGGTTGGTGAGTTGAATCTAATGGAACATCAGCAGCGGGTTGAAATTCGTCCCAATTATTGCAGACTTGCTCATAGCACTTTTGCGGGGAGATTGGCAGATTTTTTAAGTAGAAAAACGTCACCTGATTGAATGACTCCAAGAGAAACACCAACTCCGTTATCGGGTTGTACGTCTCCACCGTCTCCAAAACATGAGCATTCACAAAGGGGTGATGCAAAATCGCCGTATCTGTAGCATCTAGCCAAGCATTAAGAAAGGCAGCTAGGCGTGATTGCGGAACAAAATGAGTTTTGAATCCCTCTCCCACCATTCCCACCATTGGCGTGTTGGTACTACAAATCACCGCACCTCGTTCACCATTGAGATACCCCACCCAGGCGTTGTAGCCAAGGGCCAACAGATTCGTAGCAATAAAATCTTGCTGCCAGTTCCTAGGCAAATTGAATGGCTGATTTGTGACGCGATCGGCTTCAGTCATAAAACCTCCCTGCTTATTTGGACAGTCCCCCGTTAGCAACAACGGGGGATTGAAACATCGATTTATTTCTGAGTTGACTCAACCTCCTGGCGCAGAACTTTTGCCGCTTCGACCATATTTTTCAAAGAAGGAATTACCTCGTCCCAACCGCGTGTTTTTAAGCCACAATCAGGGTTAACCCAAATCTGCGCGATCGGTAAATTAGCCACCCCAGTTTTGAGTTGCTGCACCATCTGTTCAGTTCCAGGAACTGCTGGACTGTGGACATCGTAAACCCCATTGCCGACTTGATTTTTGTAGCCTGCATCGGTGATTTCAAACAAAGTTTCGTTATTGCTACGGCTGTTCTCAATCGACAACACATCGGCATCTAAACGCTCAATATGCTCAATAATGTCGCCAAATTCCGAGTAACACATATGAGTGTGAATTTGGGTTTCGGGTTTAGCAATTGCCGCAGACAAACGGAAGGCATCCACCGCCCAAGATAGATACTCATCCCAACGTTCTGGCTTCAGGGGCAACCCTTCCCGCAAGGCCGGTTCGTCAATTTGCACCATCTTCGCCCCAGCCGCTTCTAAGTCAGCCACTTCATCCCGCAAAGCTAACGCAATCTGCATGGCTTGTTCGCTGCGGGGAATATCCGTGCGGGTAAAAGACCAGTTAATCATCGTCACCGGACCCGTTAACATCCCTTTGACAATTTTGTTAGTGAGGGATTGGGCAACTTTGAACTCCCGAACTGTCATGGCTTGAGTGCGGGCAACATCTCCATAAATAATGGGGGGACGCACGCAGCGGCTGCCGTAACTTTGCACCCAAGCAGATTCGGTAAAGGCAAACCCCGATAATTGCTGCCCAAAGAATTCCACCATGTCGGTGCGCTCAAATTCACCATGGACTAAAACATCGAGTCCGGCCTCTTCTTGGAATTGGATGCACTTGCCAATTTCTGCATCAATCGCCGTTTCATAGTCGGCTTGGGTGATCTCACCCCGTTTCAGTTTCAGCCGCAGTTTTCGCACATCCGAGGTTTGGGGAAATGAGCCGATAGTTGTGGTAGGAAATGGCGGTAAAACGGGCTGATTTCCGATACGTTTTTCATAGGGCAAAGGGCGCTCTAAATCTTGGGGGTTCAAGTCTTGTAACCGCTCTTGCACGGCTTGATTCACCGGGCTAAATTGCTCGAACGTTTGCCATTGATGACTGATAATATCTAGGGATTTGTCAGCCTCTTGGGTTCGAGTCAAATGATTGGCCAGCAAGTTGAGTTCCTCTAGCTTCTGTTCGGCAAAGCTCAAAACTTGAAGCAAAGGTTCGGGAAGTTTGCGTTCTCGCTGAGCATCGTAGGGAACAAATTGCAGAGAAGCCGAGGGTTGAAGCCGTAGGTTTGTGGTGATACTAGAAATAGTGTCTAGGGTTGACAGCAGAATGTCTGGGCGAATTTTCCAGATGTTGCGTGCATCGACAAGTCCCGCACCTAACTGTTTATCGCTAGGGAAACCATACTGTTGTAATAACTCTAGGCTGCGCCCACGGGTGAAATCTAAACTAATACCCGCTACGGGGAGTTCCATCACCCAGGGATAATTGTCGCCCAAGTCATCAAAGTAGGTGACGAGTTGAATGGGTAAGCCAATTTTACTCAGAGATTGATAGGTCGATTGATAGAGTTTTTTGAAGTTAGCCGCATCTCCAAAGACTAACGCGGGTTCATGGATTTGAACTTCAGCTATGCCCATCTCTTGAAGTTCCTGGAGAAGCTGAAGATAGCGATCGCACAGGTGAGAAGCGGCCTGCTCCTGATTCATCTCAAAACGACTCAGCCGTAGCAAGGTTACTGGGCCTAAAATAATAGGGACAGCGCGATCGCCCAATTGGCTTTGAGCGCGACGGACGGTTTCTAGGAAATCGCTAAAGTCCGCTGGCTG
This sequence comes from uncultured Phormidium sp., assembly GCA_964644215.1. Taxonomy (GTDB): domain Bacteria; phylum Cyanobacteriota; class Cyanobacteriia; order Cyanobacteriales; family Geitlerinemataceae; genus Sodalinema. Next base: position 7,078 of record CAZXWM010000137.1, on the reverse strand, counting down.
TAATTGTTCAGGGATTTCGGGAACCAGGTAGTGATAGTTCGTGTCGAACCATTTTGTCATTTCCAGAGCCGGAATGCCATCGTTTCCCCTGGCCATAGCAAAGTAACGATCCAGTCCACTAAAGGATGCAAACCGTTCGGGAATAATGCCCAGGTAGATGCTCCAGTCTAAAACGTGATCGTAGAGGCTCATATCGCCGATGCCGATTCGAGCAATGCCGGCTTTTTGTTGAGTTTCCCAGTTTTTGGACTCAACCTCTTGTTGGGTTTGGATGAGTGTTTCTGCGTCGAATTGACCACGCCAGAAGGCTTCTAATGCCTTTTTTAACTCTCGACTTTTACCAATGCGGGGATATCCCAATGTAGCTGTTTCAAAACGGGTTTGGGCATTCTTTTCAAGGGTCATTGTTGTTGCGTCCTAACGCTAAAAAAGGTCACGAAAATCGAGTCCATCTCGGCAACAAACTAGCCGAGTGAACCATTGAAAACAGCCGAATATGTACCAAATTGAGTTGAGCGACGGTTCGAAAAAAACCGGCTGGGTTACTGGGGCAACCTAAACCTTCAGCCCGTCAATACTTGAAGCGGGCCAGGTGGCTCAAAATGGCAATCTCAAATCAGGGTGCTACCCATTCAACGCCAGGGGAGTGGCCCTAATCGTCCTGATAAGTTGTAAAAAAACTGAGTGAACCATTATCTGTACCTCGCAGACAAAAAATAACATGGTGTATCTCCAACGGAGATGATTCGGCGGGCATTCTGACTTAGAGAGTGAGACCTCTCCTTACAGCTGCGGGACAGCGCCGGATTTACACCGGACTTTCCCCCTTACGTTTGATGGCTGCTCCCCATCAAAACCGAGATTATCTGGCAAGTATAACATACTTAGACCATGTGGGTGGACAAGGTTGGTGGGTCAACCGTGAAAATGATAATGATTATCATAACCGAAATTAACCCAGATTGCTCCCCCTCGCCATGAGTCATCCCTCAAGACGGCCCGAATCCGGTTCTGTATGAGTCAAGCAAACCCTGTCAGTTCTAGGGCCTCAGCGCTTGCTTGCTCTGTTGACCCTGCAAAAAACCGCCAATCAAATACAGCGAACCACAGAGAACCGGAAGGCGATCGCCGTCCAAACAAGCCCGAATCAACGCCTCATCCACCGCCTCAGCCAACTCAATCGAGATCTCAGGACAAACCGCGATCGCCTGCCGCGACAACGCCTCCAAAGGCACACATTGATGACCCGGAATCGGCAACAAAATCAGGCGATCGCCCCCCCGCAACAACGCCGCCAAAATCCCCTCCGTATCCTTCGTCGCCAACATCCCCATCACCCACGTCACCGGCGTTTGCAAACTCTCCACATAGTCTCGCAACGCCCAGGCCGCCGCCACATTATGAGCACCATCAATTAAAACGCGCCGCTTCTGATACATCAGCCATTGCAACCGTCCCTCCCAGCGCGTCGTCACCATCCCCTCACGAATCGCCTCATCCGAAATCTGCCAACCTTGCTGTTGTAACTGACGAATCACCGCCAGGGCGATCGCCGAATTGACATATTGAACCGCACCCCCCAGAGACAACTCATACTCAAACCCCTGTACCGCAACCCGATTCCCCTCAAGCGGAATCGCCGGTTCCACCCAAACCGCCGGACAATTTAACGCCTCAATGCGCCCTTGGACCACCCCTTGCGCCTCCGGGGGTAACGGCCCCACCACTGCCGCACAGTTCGCCTTAAGGATTCCCGCCTTCTCCCCCGCAATCTCCCCTAACGTATTTCCCAAGCGTTGCCAATGATCGCGACTAATGGAGGTGATCACACTCACCAGAGGGCGATCGCAGACATTCGTCGCATCCAAGCGTCCCCCCAACCCCACCTCAACCACCGCCACATCCACCGCCGACTCAGCAAAATACAACCAGGCCGCCGCCGTCACCACCTCAAACTGGGTGGGGGTCGGTTCATC
>CAZXWM010000137.1:0-5092 GCA_964644215.1 uncultured Phormidium sp. | reverse complement strand
CGGGGACAATCGCCGCTTCAACCTGTTGCAATAAGGCCTCAAACCGCGCCTCGGGAATCGGCTGGCCATCCAGACAAATTCGCTCACACCAATGGGTTAAATGAGGAGAGGTATAACGCCCAGTTCGGTAGCCCGCCGCCGTGAGAATGGAACTGAGATAGGCACAAACAGACCCTTTGCCATTGGTTCCCGCCACATGAATCACCCGAACTTGGCTTTGAGGGTTTCCTAAATCCCTTAATAGCCGTTGGATGCGTTCTAGGCCCAGGTGAACTCCAAAACGAGCGAATTTGTTGAGATAGGTGTCAAGCATAGAGAGGCAAGAGGCAAAAGAAAAGACGTACAGGCGCACCTTTATAGGCAATAGCAACCGTTGAGCGATTGTTTGCAGACGATCAAAAGACCCTAATCGCCCAATTTATTGGTCCTTTGGACGAATCCGTTAGACAATATCCTAAGAACCATTGACTCGTCAAAACACCCGAAAGCTACAAATGAAGAGCATCAATCAAGATAGATTATGGATCGAACAGCTTAAATTTGATGATCGCGGCTTAATTCCCGCCATCGCTCAAGATTATAAAGATGGGGCTGTCTTAATGATGGCCTGGATGAACCGAGAATCCATTGAACGCACCCTCGATACCCGAGAAGCTCATTATTGGAGTCGGTCTCGTCAAGAATTGTGGCACAAAGGTGCAACCTCAGGACATATCCAGAAAGTCAAATCCATCGCCTATGACTGCGACGGTGACACAATTCTCCTCAAAATTGACCAAGTGGGTGATGTGGCCTGTCATACCGGAGCTAGAAGTTGTTTTTTTAATCAAGTGCGGTAGGAGGGAATAGGGAATAGGGAATAGGGAATAGGGAATAGGGAACAGGGAACGGGGAACACCGGAATAGGGAACATAAACCCTATTTACTCGGACTCTGTTCCACGGTTAATACCGTATAACACCCGAAAACCTTAAGAATCTCCGTGAATTTACTTAGATGGGCGATCGCCTCGTGGAGAATCGCCTCATCCTCGGGAGCCTCCACATCGACAAAAAAGAGATATTCTCCTAGAAGCCGTTTCGTGGGGCGAGACTCAATGCGAGTCATGTTAATCCCGTAATTTGCCAGCACCTGTAGGGGGTTAAGCAAGGCTCCAGGGGCGTTTTGGGGCAAACTGAAGGCCAAGGACAAATACGAGCCTCCTGGGGCTTGTGGAAGGTCTAAATCGCGATCAGAGGGACGCACCACCCAAAACCGGGTACAGTTATCCCGGTGGTCGTTGATCGCATGAGCCAAAATGGGTAAATCATACAGTTGTGCCGCCCGTTCCGAGGCGATCGCCCCCACTTGCGGATTGTCTAAATACTGCAAGGCTTCAGCGGTGGAGTTCGTCGAATGTAACGTCACATCAGGCAATTGCCCTTCAAGCCAATGTCGGCATTGGGCTAAAGCTTGAGGATGGGAATATACCGTTTTAATCTGAGCCAGCCCAATCCCCCGAGAAATCAGAGCATGGTGAATCGGTAACACCAACGCCTGTTGTACCTGAAACTTATCCTGTTCCCAGAAGCTGTCCAAACTCACCGTCACACTTCCCTGAATCGAGTTTTCAATGGGAATCACGGCCACGTGAGAGTTCCCCACCAAGAGGGCTTGCAAGGTTTGGGAGATGCTAGGATGAGGAACCAATTTGCCCTTGTGTCCAGAACTGCGCTCTAGCCAGTTGCAATAGGCCAAGGCAGCCGCTTCGGTATAAGTTCCGGTTGGACCGAGGTAAGCAAGGGTTAACATTAACAGTTGACAATAACAGTTGACAGTTGACACATCCGTGTTAATACGGTTAAGAGAGATGAAGGAGTATAAATTCTCATAAATAGCTAAAACCCTTACCCAGAAAGCGATATAGCGATTTTATACTTCCAAGGCTTCCAAAATTGTTCTTGACATCTGAGTGTTAATACGGTTAGGACGGGTACATTAGGTTTTAGAGTTAGAGCTAAGATAATTATGTCAAAGATAATTGTAACGGGAGCCGCCGGGTTTATCGGCTCAAATTTAGTCGAAGCCTTATTAGACCAAGGCCATCACGTCATTGGCGTAGACCGCTTCACAGACTACTACGATACCCGAATTAAACATCGGAATCTGGGTCATGTTCTACGCAGGCCGAGATTCCAACTGATTCAAGAGGATATTCGTAACCTAGATTGGACATCCCTGTTAAAAGGCGTAGACATCGTCTATCACCAAGCCGCCCAAGCCGGAGTCCGCGCCAGTTGGGGAGAAGGATTCCAAGCCTACACAGAATTAAACGTCAATAGCACCCAGGTTTTACTCGAAGCCGCCAAAGAGGCTAATCTGAGCCGCTTCGTCTATGCCTCATCTTCTTCCGTCTATGGCAATGCCATGGCTTTCCCCACCTCAGAAATGACACTACCCCAGCCGGTGTCTCCCTATGGCGTCACTAAACTGGCAGCGGAACATCTCTGTAGCCTCTATCACGCCAATTATGGTGTGCCGACGGTTTCCCTACGTTACTTTACGGTTTATGGTCCCCGGCAACGTCCTGACATGGCCTTCCATAAGTTCTTGAAAGCCGCTTTGGATGATGAGCCAATCTCCGTCTACGGCGATGGCCAGCAAACGCGAGATTTCACCTTTGTTAAAGATGCCGTCGCGGCTAACCTGGCGGCAGCAAGGGTTCCCGAAGCCGTGGGCGAAGTCTTCAATATCGGCGGCGGCAGTCGCATTACCCTGCGGGACACCATTTCCATTATGGAAGAGGTGGTGGGTAAACCCATTGCCATCAACTACATGGAGAGTTCCAAGGGAGATGCCCGCCATACCAGTGCCGATGGTTCCAAGGCTCGGAAATTGCTCGGGTTTAGTCCCAGCGTCTCTCTGCAAGAAGGACTAACCCAGGAATGGGAGTGGGTACAACAGTTGTATCATCACCTCCGTTCTACCCATCTGCAACTGGTGGCTTAAGAACCGGTGGCTTAACGCTGGTTTCCCTCGTTTAATACCCTTGACAATCTGGCCAAAGTCTGAATGAATAAGGGGCGATCACAAGCTACGACTTAACGTGGCGATCGCCCCCTTTTGCTTTCAACAACTGAGTTGGAATAATCTAATTCGAGTAATGGGTATCGATATTCACTTGAATCCGCTCCCGTTGTTCTGGAGTGAGAATCGGCGCCACCTGTAACCCCGTCATCCTCAAGATATTGTCGAGTTGCGCTTCCTGCTGCGACGACAAACTCATCAAATCCACCGATTCACTAAATGGCCGTCCCTCCTCAATTAAGGACTGATGGAACGTTTGCTGCTGTTCGGGACTTAACACCCGATTGATGCGAGCGTGAGTTTGCTCAAAAATGGGCCGCAGCACCACTAACTGTTGTTCAGTCATCTCAACCCCAGCAAAAATGGGGAGTCGTTGAGCCTGGGCGAATAGAGTTTGCGTATCAGGCGGTTGCGTCTCCTTCTCAACAACGAGTTGGGGGGGTTGGGCGATCGCCGGCCCCGAGAGGCCCAGTAATCCAGCGGCGATCGCCCCAAAAACGAGGGGTTTAACAAAAAATTTCATTACATCAAAACCTGTAAGGAGGAACTGAGACGGTAGACGCAACGAATCGGAAAGAGGTTTCGGGGAAGAAGGGAACAGGGAATAGGGAACAGGGAACAGGGGGAAGACAGGCAAGAGGCAAGAGGGAAGAGTTAGGGGTGTAGCGCACGTACACCCCTAACTCTTCCCATTAGATACTACACTCGCGACGTGACTGGGGTTCCTTGGGGGATAACCCGAGGATTGTGCAACGCCTCATAGAGACGATTGAGAGCATTAACATAAGCATGGGCCGAGGCCACAATCACATCCGTATTCGCCGCATGGCCCGAGAAAATGCGCCCCTCATAGCGTAAGCGAACCGTCACCTCACCGAGAGCGTCAATCCCCGCCGTCACCGAATGCACCGTGTATTCAATCAATTCATTGGGGATATCCACAATCCGGTTAATGGCCTTATACACCGCATCCACCGGCCCGGTTCCTAAGGCTACATCCAGCAATTCTTCCCCCTTGGGACTCCGCAAACTGACCGTTGCCGTGGGACGAGCGCGATCGCCGCAGGAGACTTGTACCAACTCCAACTTATACAGTTCAGGAGGTTGTTGGATTTGGTCGTTGACAATCGACTCCAAATCCCAATCGGTGATTTCCTTCTTCTGATCGGCGAAGGCCTTGAACTTGAGAAAGGCTTTGTTTAACTCCGTCTCCGAGAGTTCAAACCCCAACTCCTTCAACCGAGTTTTGAAAGCATTGCGTCCTGAATGTTTGCCCAAGACAATCTGATTGTCCGTCAAGCCAATGGATTGAGCGTCCATAATTTCATAGGTCATGCGGTTCTTGAGAACCCCATCCTGATGAATCCCCGACTCATGGGCGAAGGCGTTGGCGCCCACGATGGCTTTATTGGGCTGCACAAACATCCCCGTCAAGTTCGACACCAGGCGAGAGGTTTTGTAAATCTCGCGGGTGTTGATGTTCGTCAGGGACTCTTCCGACTCCAGCGGACGACCTAGGAAGGGATTGTAATACTGACGGCGAACGTGCAAGGCCATTACCAACTCTTCTAAAGCCGCATTTCCGGCCCGTTCGCCAATACCGTTAATCGTGCATTCGAGTTGACGAGCGCCGTTTTTCACCGCTTCGAGGAAATTGGCCACCGCCAAGCCTAAATCATTGTGACCATGAACCGAAATCACCGCCTGGTCGATGTTACGGACATTCTCAGCAATGCCGCGAATTAACGCCCCAAACTCGCCGGGAGTGGTGTAACCGACGGTATCGGGGATATTGACCGTTGTGGCCCCCGCGTCAATGACCGCCTCTAAGACCTGATACATAAAGTCCGGGTCACTGCGGGCCGCATCTTCCGGGGAGAACTCCACATCATCGGTGAAGGTTTTGGCATAGGCGACCATCTCCGGGGCGATCGCCAACACCTCCTCCCGACTCTTACGCAACTTATGCTTGAGGTGGATATCCGAGGTGGCGATAAAGGTGTGAATGCGCGGTTTCACCGCGTGC
>CAZXWM010000136.1:8641-9657 GCA_964644215.1 uncultured Phormidium sp. | reverse complement strand
ACTAAAACTGCGGTACACCCGGATAAGCCTTCGCCTTGGGATGAACGGCCCCCTCACCACAAGTCCGAGGGCTAGGAAAAACCTTACCGGGATTCGCCAACCCTTTGGGATTCCAGGCATCTCGTACCCATTTCATCGTATCGAGATCCGCATCCGTAAACATTTCCGGCATATAACAGCGTTTATCGGCCCCAATGCCATGTTCCCCCGAAATCGACCCTCCCGCCTTGACGCAGAGTTTAAGAATCTCACCGCCGACTTCCTCAACCTCCTCCAACTGTCCCTCAACGCCATTGTCATAGAGAACCAAAGGATGTAAATTGCCATCCCCCGCATGAAAGACATTGGCAATGCGATAACCACTGCGTTGACTCAAAGCCTCAATCTCCCCTAACACCTCCGCCAAGCGAGTCCGAGGAATCACCCCATCTTGAACATAGTAATCAGGACTAAGATGGCCCGCCGCTGCAAACGCCGCCTTCCGCCCTTTCCAGAGTTTGGCCCGCGTCTCAGCATCTTCCGCCACCGTCACCGTTCGCGCCCCCTTCTCCTGACAAACCTGCCTCACTCGCCGCGTCACCTCCGCCACTTCCGCATCTAAGCCATCGAGTTCCACCAAGAGAATGGCCTCAGCATCCCGAGGATAACAGCCGGTGGCCACCACATCCTCCACGGCGTTAATACTGAGGTTATCCATCATCTCCATCCCCGCCGGGACAATCCCCGCTGAGGTAATCGCCCCCACCGCTGCCCCCGCCGCTTCAATACTGGTAAAGTCCGCCAAAATCACGGCAATGGATTCAGGGGTTTTCAGGAGTTTGAGGGTAATTTCCGTGGCGATTCCCAGGGTTCCTTCTGATCCCACAAATAACCCCGTCAGGTCATAGCCGGGCATTTCAGGAATTTCGCCGCCCAGTTGCGTGATACTGCCATCAGGAAGTACTACGGTTAGGCCCAAGACATGGTTGGTGGTGACGCCATATTTGAGACAGTGAACCCCGCCGGAGTTTTCGGCC
>CAZXWM010000136.1:0-8631 GCA_964644215.1 uncultured Phormidium sp. | reverse complement strand
ACAGATAATCTGACTGGAGGGGTCTGGGGCGTAGTAAAATCCTGCCCCACTGACGGCTTGTGTCACCCAGTTGTTAATGACTCCGGGTTGCACAATGACTCGCTGATTGTCGTAGTCGATATCGAGGATTTTGCGCATTAGGGCGGTGACGATGAGGACGCTATCGGGTTCGGGGAGTGCGCCCCCGGAGAGGCCGGTTCCCGCGCCACGAGCGACCCAGGGCAGGTTGAGGCGATCGCACAGGGCCACGGCTTCTGCTACTTGTTCGGTGGTTCGGGGGAGGACGACGAGGGCGGGTTTTTGCCGATAGCTGGCGAGTCCGTCGCATTCGTAGGTGAGGAGTTCTTCTTTGCGACGGATAACGCCGTTTTTGCCGATGACGGCTTCAAAGTCTTTGGCGATGCGTTTCGGGTTGGGGGAGGTTTGGGTGGAAAACATAGGGGATGGTTGTGGTTTGGGACGATGGGATGCTTCGATTGTCCCATTTTAGCGCGAGCTGTCTCGCCACAATTCGCTCTCCTTGTCCCTGACATGAGGGTTTCAATTCCCGTCCATAATGGGTTCGATGGGAGTTCTTGGGGGGAACTGTTGATGGAAGATACTGCTAATCTGATTCCAGAAGCGGTTAGGATCGGTGCTAATCTCTGTCTTCCGTGCCCTGCGATCGATCTAATTTGTCCAGTAGTTCCAAACCCCGCTGAACATTTCCCCTCGCTGCCCAGGTTTGAAAGCGCATCTGAGCATCAAAGTCTGCCAGGGCAATTGTCGAAAGTTCTTCGATTAACTGGTTGACATTGGTTCCCCGTGCTTTAGCCAGTTCTTTCAGTTTTAAGTGTTTGTTATCCGGTAAACGGATTGTCAAAGTTCCCATAATCTGTTACATCCCAACGATAGCTTCGGGCTTTAAAATGGATAACTGCGGAAACATCAACTCTGCACCTTGAAAATCGCTATGATAGCAGATACCGTATTAGATTGGTCTAGTGGGGGCAATGCGCGCTAGTCAAACCCCGCTCCATGGGCGACCTAGTGCAGGTTGAGTGAAAAACATAGGAGATGGCAGGAACGACTCCTGGACTAGATATGAGGGGGTTTGCGGGGGATGGTTTTGTGCTGGCGCGATCGCCGGTTTTGACCCCAGCGAATTAACTGTTTGGTCAGGTACCACGCTACTACACTAGACCCTAAACTCAGCAATACTGCGATCGTAAAGGGATGCCAATTTTCCCCCCAATTCCCTTTCCAGGGAACGGCGATGGGTTTTTCAAAGAGTAAGGGAGAGGTGGAAGCGACAATCGCCCCCACTGCAATTCCTACGCCAGCCGCTTGGATTTGATGTTCTAGGGCGCGATCGCGTTCGGCTTGGTCAATTTCCACCAAACCTCGAATCGTACTAATGGCCGTATCTAACAGCCGTTCCCCTTGTTGCAGATACACCAACTCGGCTTGTATTTGTCGCTGGAACGTCCCAAAAATCTGATTCGCCTTATCCCGCCAACCCGTCAAATTACTTTGACTTTTTACTTCCATGCGCGTCAAAATATTCAGATAATTTTGCCGATTGATTTCAATGGTATTCTCGAACGTGACCAAACTCCGCATTCGCTGAGAATAGCGCAACGATAAATCCAACAAATTCTTAATTTCCTGCTTTAATGACCGTAACTCGTCCTCCGACAAATCCGGCGGAACAGTCGTGGCAATATTCGGCGGAAACGTCCGAATCGTCTCCTCTATGATTTCAATATCCCGATTTGCTCTTGTATATTCCTTACGACTATCGAGGTAATTTTGATGAATCTTGCGCTCATAGAAAAACAACTCAGGTAACAACCATTGAACTCCATTCAGTTTCTTTTTACTCTCCTCGGAAAAGAGCAGCAAAATCAGAATCTGTCCGTAGCGATGACGCTTATCAATATCCTGATACTCATACAGAAATCCCCCTAAAAACTCTCGACTGGCCCAGAAAGGCGGTGCAGTTTCTAGGGAATCCAGTCCTAACAGGTTTTGTAATAGCTGATTGGCTAAGGTTTTTCCCTCATTCAGCGTCCCTGGGGGAGAGTCGATGAAACCACTAAACAGAATTGTTGTCCCCCAACAGGCTTGTTTGAGATGAGTTTTTAGGGGTTCATTTAGGGTTGACGAGGTTCCCGTGAAAAATGATTTAGGAGGTTTTAATGTGGCGAGTTCTGAGAAGTTTACGCCATCTTGTCCCAGTTTTTGGCGATAGAAGACGTGCAATAAAAAACTATAACTATCATTGATATATTGAGGATAGAAAAATCCTCGATAGTTGGGCGATAAATTCACTCGTTGAATGCCGATTTTACCCGGCTTATGGATAAGCTGTAGAAACTGACGCTTTGCGGCGTCTGTTTCCTCGAAATCTGGACGAAAAACAGAGTAGTAAAGTAAATCAACGATATCAGTTTCAAGAATAAGTTGCCATACATATACTCTTAAATTACACCACCAGAGGAAACTGTGACTTTTATCAATCTTGTCAAGTAGGGTATCGAGAATAAATAAGGGCGAGAAAATATATATTTTGAGCTGTTCAAGCAGTAAGTTTTGTAATAGCCCATAATCTGCCAATAATCGCACATAATAGGCAATCATTGACTTTAAATTTATGGGCTGATCCGGGTCACTGAGGTTAGTGGTTTTGAGGAGGCTTAAGTGATAGGTGAATACGCGAATTTCTGGGGCATAAATAACCTTATCTGTCATCATTATTGCTGCTCATGTTGCCCTTGAGCTTGACGGATTGTGTCTTCCACAAATCGAATCGAGAAGTTCGTTAGTCTCAGGATTTGCGTTTCAGTTTCGTCTTCATCCGGGTCTTCGTTTTCGGCGATCGCATCACTTTGGACGACTTGGAGTGCTTGGAGAATTGAACGATAGTTGTGTTCTTTACACCATTTTGTAATGGCTCGTGCGATCGTTTTAATATCATCATTGGCTTGAGCGAGGCCCGCTTGTAGTTCGCCTAAATTTTCCCAAGCTGTGGGGGGAATAATCGCACTTTCTGGTTTTTTGCTTTCTCGATGGAGAAGTAGTAGGAAAGCCCGCACGATTCGTTCTTTTTCCGATTCTTTTTCCGATTTTGGCATGGTCTAACCTCATCATAGTTAACTGTATTATAAGGGCGATCGCCGTCAAGTCTGACTCCTAACAGGCTGCTGCGAAGGGTAAATGTATAAACTACCGATTACTGGCTCGAACTTCTAAAAAGTCTGGGCTAAAATGAGATAAGTTATTCCACCATATTTCATCAAAACATGGCGTTTTCTGAGAGTCTTGTTCCTGAGTTAGGCGATCGCCAGCCCTAACCTGATTAACATAGGCTAAAACCCGATCAACTTGGGATTCCGGAAGGGTTTGAATGGCTTGAATCAGTTTTTCTCTAGCTGTCATCTGTTATCCACCTCTATGATGTGGGCATGGCCTAACCTCATCATGGCTAACTGTATTATAAGGCGATCGCCGTCAAACCAATTTTAATAATGATTAACAACGGCAAGATTGGAAAGAGTTTTAGCAGGCTGGCAACAACATCAACCTACCCCGAAACAGTAGCTTTAGGACTGACTGCAAACTCTAGTTGTGAACGATAGAAGCAAACATAAAATTCCATAAAAAAGTTCACCTGACCTAAGATAATCGGCACCTGGGTAGCTTGTGTCCAAGCAAATACCAATTCCACCGGCTCAAATTGTCCAACGATCGCCTGAGCCAGTACAACACGCGCCTCATACTGAGCCAAATTTCCAGTCAAATTCAGTGCTGTGGTTTGTCGTTCCCAATCGTAGCCAAGCTCGATCCCTATCGAATAGGGTAGCACATTGACACTTGCACCCGTATCTAGCAACCCAGAAGCCTTGATAGAAGTCTGTTGATGCATTAAAGTCAATGGCAAGTTGGGGCGAAAACTGGCTTCACCTAAAGTTGGATGGCTAGAAAGAAATGGATATCGCTCGGCATTATCCATCGTCTTGAGCTTTGCTAGTCTGAAGTACCTTTAACATGGTCTCTGCTGCCTCATCTGCATCATAAGGCGACCATACCGGGTAAGCTTGGTCAGGTTTAATCAGATCCGCCTCTTCTTGGGCGAGTTCTGAAATGAGAAGCTGCATGAGATAGAACTTGTCTGAACGGCTCAGTCCCTTCAAGGTTGAGATTAATTCTAAGGAAACCATTATAATGGCTCAAGTCACGAGAGGTTTGTCTTTCTATTGTAATGATACCCATCAATTCCCGATCGCCGTAAAGGCTGACCAATAACAAGCTTCTGCAAAGGGGGGGTCATAAAATAAATCCAAACGGTCTTCGACTTCCTCCAATTCCTCCTCCGTCGCCTTCTGCTCATGTTTGAGCCAGTCCAGAATATCCGCAGAAGATAACCCCCGTAACCAGGTTTGAGCCGCTTGCAGGGCAACTGTCACCGAGGGATAATCCGGTAAAATCTGATAGAGGCGCAGCGTCACCAGAGTCGCCGCCAGTTCCTCCACTTCCCAGAGACTGGCGACCACCGTTCGCGCTCCGGCGTAGAAAAACGCACTGGATAATCCCACATAGTCATCCGTGTGAGAGGTTTCCACCAAGCCGGTTTTGCAAGCGGACAGCACCAGCAGGCGACAGAGGGGAATATTCAGATCGTTGAAAATATCCAGAAAGGTCAGCTTTTCCCCATTCGCCAGTCTCACATAGGCGTTGAGGGGGTTGCGATCGTCAAATTCACCGTGACAGCCAAAATGGACTGCGTGACTCTGCTCAAGGAAGGTTTGGCTGTGGGGTTCGGTTAAATTCGCCCGGGTAGCTTGGTCGCGACGCAAGACTTGATGGGGGCTGAATTGGCGCAGTAAGAGTTCCACCCCCCACTCCGCATAGTCCAGGTCTTCCGTCGGGTTTTGAATGGCGAAGAAGGGGACCGTTTCCCGGTTGAGGGGGGGACGCTGCTGAAGGTTGTTGAGAATTTGACAACTGGGGGCATATTGCACCGGGAACCAGTCTTGCAGGGGTTTTCCCTCACCCCCGGCCCCTCTCCCAGAGCGGGAGAGGGGAGAAGAGGGGACCGGGAGAGCGTGGAGGGGGATGAGGTGCAGTTCCCGGTGGGGAATCAGGATGAGGTGTTGAATCTCCGATAATTCAGCCAGAAGGCGGGGGAGTTGCAGGGCATCGCTGAGGGTTTCGAGGCGTTGGGGGAGTTGCTGATTCCAGGTGGGTTTTCCGTAGTCGCTGCGGTAGTCCTGGAGGGCTTCGTCGAGGTGTTGGCGGTCTTCGGCGCTGAAGTGGTGGGGGGTAATCTGGATTTGCTCGTCTCGGCGGGTGACGAGGAAGGCGTAAAACCCGGATTCCGCTTCCCTGGGGAGATACCACTCCATGAGGGCGGTTTGGGGCGGCAGGAGGCGGCGCAAGTCCGGGAGTTGGGCGGGGACTTGTTGGGTGAGGGTAAAGTTGGGGTCGTCGAGTTCCGTGAGCAGGTCTTGGAATTGCTGGTTAGCGGCTTGGAGTTGTTGGCGTATGAGGGTTTCGGGTGAGGGTTGGTTGGGGTGTTTTTCGGTGGTGGGGGTGAGGGTGTCGCTGGAGGTGTAGGCGAGTTGTTGTTGGTAGCTGGCGATTTGACGGCGCAGGTCGCTGATGCGTTGTTTTTGTTGGTCCGTGGCGTTTTTGGGGTAGAGGTTGGCGCTGTCGAGGAGTTCGAGGAGGGTGCGGGATTTACTGCGTTCGACGGTGAGCAAGGCTTGGGCGTAGTCTTGGTGGTTGATGCAGGCTTGCACCATGTTTTGATAGATATCAAGGGAGTTGGCGATGAGTTCCCGTTTGGTGGCTTCGGAGGTGGCCCAGTAGCAGCTTTGTTCGATCGCAAGGATGGCTTGGTTGTAGCCTTCGATGGCGATTTCCCAGTTTTGGAGGTTGTAGCCGAGGTTGCCGAGGTTGCGTCCGGTGTCGAGGCAGTCCAGGGGGAGGGTAGTGGGGGTACGGACTTCTAGGGCGGCTCGGTAGCAGGCGATCGCCGCCTCAATATTGTCCGCTCGCTATTGAATCTTAACGCATATGTGCGACGCCTATTATTTCGCTATCATTTGGCGTGCTTGTCTTAATAATTCATCCGTTTTTTGATTGATTTTCTTTTCTTTTTCAAATAGTTCGTCATTGCGTTTATATAAAAATTCTAATCTTTTATCTGGGGGCAAATTTTTCAGAAAATCAACCTCAATGACATTAGATTTGCCATCTAACCATTCCAATACTACTGCTAATTTTTCCCGGCTGGTATCTTTGGTTCGAGGATTGTTAAGTTTATGTTGTATGGAATTTTGAACATCAGAAACAGAATAGATATTGTATGAACTTTCCTTTTCGTAAGGCAAATCTTTGACAATTTCTCTAACCAAATAATCTGTCAGTCCTAGAGACTTGAGATGTAGACGGGTTATTTTGGGGTTTTCAGTATTCATGAACGTTATACCTCTATTTTTGGTTAATTGTTTTTCCGACATCTTTTAGGAGGTCTACAATCTGGTTGGCTTGTTCATTAATTGTTTTTCTTAAACTGGGAACCAAGTCGTTGCTATAAAGTGTTTTTACATCATTTATCTGCTCGATTAAAGATTCAATCATTGATTTTTGTTGACTGGTAACTCTTTTCATCGCGCCAATTTGATAATTACGCTTTTTCAATTCCCGCCCCGAATAAAGAAGGCAGCAAGCTATTACATCCTCTTCTTTTTTTACACCATCACCGTTTACTGCCCTTTCTACATCAGCTTTAGTCCAGCTAATCTTCTCGGCAACTTGTTTGATTAATTCTGTTTTGCTTGTCATGATTTAATCCTCTAGTACCTCAATCAAAATCCACAAATTTACTTCCAATTTTACGATTGCAGTTTGGATGTAGCAATTTAAAATTTTCTGGTTTATTAGCAGTTTTTCCACCTTCTTTCAATGAAAGTACATGATGGACTTCAGCATCAGCAAATCTGAGTGTCTCACCACAGGAAGCACACTTGCCGTTTTGATACTCAAATTGCTTTCTTTTCCAATCCTTTCCCTCCAAAGATTTAAGCCATTTATTAAATTCATTTCTCGGATCTATCATTTTTTTTGCTTTTGCCAGAAGCTTTTCAGTTTCATGAAGCATTTTTTCTTCTTTTTGAAGAAGCACGAACATTTCGCTATACAGTTGGTTGAGCTTGTCTGATGAACTTTCAGTCATGCTGATTACCTCGTGTTGCTTAAAAGGCTTAACAAAGGCACCCCTAATAGTTGTGAAGCAAATGAAACGACTAGATCTCAAGAAAAACCTAAATTTGGATCCAGGCGAGAGGGGATGAGATTGAGGTGCATGACCCCAAATCCTTGAAAACTATATATATACGCCCCCAATTACCGAATCATATCATGGATCACTGGCATTGTCAACGGCTAGTTGCGGTGGCAGCAATTCTCATTTTGACCCGCATCCTGTCCAAGATGCCCAATCTTGAACGAAGGAATGGGGCTTTCAAGAATCACTATTGAGACGATTCTCAATAAGCTAGGAGAAAATTTCCATAATGAGAATTGCTGTTGCGGTGGTGAGTAATTGGGGATTAAATCTGACACTACAGACTACACTGCCTTCTTAAGGACGGCCCAATCATCCTCCATCGGTGTTTGAATTGAGTGACAATTTCCCACACTAGGCGGTCTTTGAGTAAGTTCGGTAAAGTGGTGTTGGGGTCTAATTTAGGGCAATCGCTGTTCATCCATCGCCACACACCGGGTAGGGGACACCATCCCGATTTTACCCCATCCCCGCAACTGAGAAACCCGATTTCTTTATTAAATTTTTGTGAATAAACAGAGACTGGGCTAGAAACTCGCTTTTTTTGACCCCACCTACCGTTTTAGGAATTTGACCTGCACCATTGAGCTACAGTCCGTTAAACCAAATCCCATCTAACCCATTGTAACTTGATAGGATTCGGCATCCTTAAATCAACTCCGATAGACATCCCGACGATGCCTCACGCGCACAATCCGAACCACCCTTTCGGAATCATCAATTCCATAAACCACCGGATAATCACCGCTGCCAATTCCATAGAGATTATCGTCCCCCTTCAACTTTACCACTCCGGGCGGACGGGGGTCGAAACTCAGGCGAGCGATCGCCTCCCCAATGGGTAACTGGAGATTGATATCGAGCGATTCCTTAGCCGCCGACTTCTTAAACCGGACAGCATACCCTTCATTTGCCATTTGCTTCTGCCTGGATGTCTTGTTTTAACTCCTTCCAAGACACCTCTTCCTCATCCTGACGAGTATGAGCCACCAACACATCATAGAAATCTTCCCATAACTCACCCCACTGAGCCAAATCAATTAATACAGCCTGTTTTTCTCCAGCTTCATTCACAACAAATTGAATCCCTTTCATCACTTTTTTTCCTAAGTCATTGAGTTCAAGGTACAGCCGAGTTAATTTGGAGATGCGATCGCCGGGTAATCTTCCCTTACCCCCTCCAGAATCATATTACTATCCACGAGGAAATCCGTCATTCCTCACCGACTTCATCTGGACAGTCGAGGAGTTCTTGAATCAGGGAGAGATAAGCCTGCACTCTGGGTTCAGCCATCGCC
>CAZXWM010000135.1:0-9741 GCA_964644215.1 uncultured Phormidium sp. | reverse complement strand
AAACATGGTCAGGAATCGCGAGAACAACCGCCTACTGCGAGTGCTCAACGCCTTTCGGCAATCAGAGGAATTAAACTGCGACCCTGGAAACCGCCATAGAGCCTAGTTTCACAGACCGCCTTACAAGGATACCATCCGGATAACTTGACCCATCCTCAAGAGCCTCCAGACCAGCCAACCCTAGACCCCGCAAACCTAGACAGAGAAAGACTTTCCAGACATTGCAAGCAACCTTCGCGTCCCCAAAAAGCCCAAAACCCTGAGCCAACAAGCATTTCAGCCATAGGTCACTCATTCCTGGAGTCAACATCGAGCTATCCTTGCACATTCTCCCCCCTCCTACATCACCCGATAGGGTAACTCATCCAAAGACCAAGCCTCCCGACGGTTATATTGCGGCAAATCTCGGACACATTGGTGAGACAGGCGAATCAGCAGTAACTCATCCTCCGCCGTCAAAATCGACTCCAGTTGCCATCGCAGTTTCTCCCGTTCCCGTGGATTCAACCAACAGCGAAACATCGAATACTGCAAACGGCTCCCATATCCCTGCAACAGCTTATAGGCCTTCCGCCAACGTTTGGGAGAACGGATGTCATAGGCGACAATGTACCAGTGATGCAATTCAGCCATAATCCTTCTCCTAACGCACGACAGAACGAGCAAACACATTCGCTTCCCCAGACCACTCTTTCTCCAACAGCCGCACCTCCAACTCCAACAGACGACGGTAGGTGAGGGAATAGTTGAGAACCGGATGTTTCCAGCTCTCCCCCTTGCGCCGCTCATAAATCTCGATGAACTTGCGACGGCCTGCCTCACTCAGCCAAACCCGATCGCCGCGAAGGTCAAAATCCGCCACCACATCCCACTGACCGCGATTCACAGAAGCCAAAATCGGCATATCCACCAGGGAAACTCGGAAAATCTCCATCAAATCCAATCCCAAGGGAGGGGCCTGAGAGCGTAACTGGTGGTAGAACCCCAATCCTGGCTCTAACCCCACGGTCAAAATGGCGTTAATGACATCCTTGAGCAATAAACTGTAGCCGAATCCCAATAAGGCATTAAAGCGATCCTTAGGTGGACGACGGTTGCGTCCATTGAACTGTAACTCTGGGGCAACTTTGGCAGACACCAGTTGTCCTAATCCCGAAAAATAGAGGGCGGCTAGGTTCCCCTCCAATCCCAAGAGTTGCTCTAGGGACTCGGCGCGCTCAATGGATTTTAACAGCCGCTTCATGGAGGTCACGACTGAGGCGACGGCTTCGCTGGAACCATTGAGATTGCGCTTACCACGCATGAGAAACTGACGTTGTCCTTTGGCGCGACAGGTGACTAAACGCCGGGCCAAATCCAGGCAAATCTCCGACTGCGTGAGGGCGCGATATTGCCCACAGCGCCGTTGTAGGCTGCCCTGTCGCCAATCCAAACTGCCCACATAGCGTCCGCCACCGGAAATCCAATGCACGCCAATGTCGTGATAGGTACAAAGATGTAGGGCTTGGGTGGAGATTTGCGAGAAGCTATGGAGGACAACTTGTTGCACCTGACGCACGGAGAGGGTTTCTACCGGCTGATTGCGACGGGTGATTTTCAACTGCTCCCCGGTGCGTCCCACCCGGGTTCCCGGTTCCAGGATATGGACAATTTGACGGTCATCATCTTTGGGAAACAACCGTGGGGGCTGGTGGTTCTCATCTTGGGTAAAACGAGTTTCTTCTGGGAGACAGACGGGAGCCAGGGAACAGGAGGCACAAAGCCGCTCGTTGTCGGTGACGGGGGGGCGTTGCTGGGACTGGCGCAGGGTTTGTGCTTGGGCGACAGCAGCTTCAACTTCGGCACGAGTCTCCGGGTTGAAGGGAATTTTGACTAAGGTGTTATCGCCGTGATAGCGGATACGACCTTCTTGAATGGGATGTTGGGCAATGGTTTCTAGGAGACAGCAATAGGCCAGGATTTGTAGGCGATCGCTCTCCCAAGCCTGAGCCTGTTTGTTGGCATCACGATAGCATCGTCCCTTCTTATGTTCATAGGGAATCAACTGTCCATCGCGAGTCCGCAAGGCATCCACCCGACCTCGCAAGCCGAGGGTTTCGTCGGTGAGAAAGAAATCGTCCCATTCGCCCTTTTCTTGACGTTCGAGTTCGGCGTGCAAGCGACGACCTTCAAATACTGCTTGATTTTGGGTGTAAAGTTCTTCGACTTCTTCGAGGTAAAAAAGGCGAGGACAATAGGCGAAGGCGTGCAAGGCACAAACCCGAAGTGTTGAGGTTGAGGATAGGGTTGTCGTTGTCATTTTTTCAGACCTTGAATAGAGTTCAGGTCTATCTTAAAAAAGCGAGCCGGCAGCCATGCTTCCGGCTTCTAAAAGTTTTTAAACTTTTCTGAGTTGACACCCTTTTAACCATTCATGACTGGAAAATATCCGAGACTGAAAGGGTCAACTCGGGAAATAAATCATCTTCAACGACATCCGGCGGCTGATAAATTCGGGGCATCTGATTGGCGGTGAACACCGTTAAACTACGATGCTGAGTATCAATCAGCCAGACTCGTTCTACTCCGGCAATGAGATAGGCACTGGCTTTTTCGGCGATCGCCCCAAAGGACTGCCCAGGAGAGACAATTTCTACAACTAATTCCGGCGCAATGGGACAGGGAGCATCGTCTTCCCAATCGGGGGAAAGGCGCTCAAAGGAGATATAGAGTAGATCGGGAACGGGAACCCAATCGCGACCCTGTCGTTGCAGTCGTACTGCCCATTCTGGCTGTAAAAATCCTTTGTTTTTTGCCCAAGTTTCTAGTAAAAATAGGAGTGTTTTTTGGGTACGGGAATGGCGAAACTTGGGAGACATTTTGGGGATGGCTTGTCCATCGATGAGTTCGTAGGTGACATCGCTCTCGGGTAATGCCAGAAATTGATCGAGGGTTAGGGATGAGGTGGTAATCATTGCTGATGACGATCCGGTAAGCCAACAGAGGTCTAAAAAATAGACCCCTGTTGGAGAATTTACTGATAACGTTTACGGCGTTTAGGGGTCGATTGAGATGGGGTAACCGGGGGTTGGATAGATACCCAGGATTGCTCACTGAAATCTTGACCAGACTCCTGAAGTGAGAACCGTTGAAATGTACCTCGGGTTGTTTTACGGTCAATCCACACCGGAAGTCCAATCAAACCACGCCGATCTTTGACCAACCAGCGAATTGCACCATCGCTGGGTCGATAGGCGCGAATTCCATTGACCATTGCCCAAGATTCCCCTAAACTCAATCCACCAAATCGGGACAGTTTCTCAGGAGTTGATTGGGCGACTTGGAGGCGATCGCTCAGAGATGCGGAGGCTTTTTCTTGCTCAGAATTAACCCGAACCACAACTTTAACATCGGTTAAAAGTTCTTGAAAATTAGGCTTAGAAAACTGAGCTGAGGAATAAACCCCTTGATGTTTTTTGCTGAACTTATGATGTCGCTGTTTCCGAAGTATTCGGGAAATAGAACTATCCTCTCCCAATATGCCGATCGCCAGTTGAACACCCACATGAGTCATCAGGTCTTCCTCTCCCACCCAGGACAGAAGACACCCATAAACGGTCGTCGGTGGCGGATAGCGATAGGTTTCTTTATAGTCGCGGGCAAAACTGCGAGGAAAACTGGTGTAGGGACAGTCAATTAACAGGCAATTGTCCATTAGCTTGATACCTCCATCTGCGCCATTTTTGTCTTGGCATTCTCCTTCGCTTCTTTCACGCCGGGATAAAGTTGAACTCCCAATTCTCGCAACGTTTCCCCATACGGTGTTGCTGTGATTTTGCCCCCCACAATCAACTCATCAGGCGCAATATCTCCAGCACGGATTAACCACTCAAGTTCAGGACAGCCAACCCCTTCTCCAATTCGCTTAAAACTCCCCATAATCCAAGGACTGGGGTCTGATGTGACTCGGAAAATGATTGACTCGGGACGAAATTCAAATAGGAAACGGGAATGATTCCCCCCCACATGACGGATTCCCACTAAGGCGTCGAGTAATAAGGAGGCGCGATCGGGCTGTTTTAGATAGTCGGGGGTGAGGGCAATGGTATATTGATAGGCGGTCAGGTGCATCTGGGTTTGGTGAATCGATGTTTTCCCTTTTGTTCCCCCCTTCGAGCCAAATGCAACATCACCCCAGTAGGGATCGAGGCTAATGGCGCGGCAGACTTCCAAAGCACCTCGACGTTTTACCGTCGCATTTTTATTGTCTTTATCTTTCTTGGCATCCATGTAGCCAAATAGGTCATCATCAATGAATTTTTCGGCATTACATTTCTCATCTTTAAATTCATATTTTTCCTGATCAGGGTCAAAGGTTCGATTGATGTGCTCAGGATGATGATGTTGAAAATATTCCCGCAATGCCCAACGAATTGAATCCGCACTGACGGTGGTATATTGGTCATTGCCGCGAGTGATGGTTTGCAAGGTGGATAGGGTACTGCCATCGCCTTCGCCGCGATTATTTGCTGCAACAGCGGTGGGAGTGACAATGGTTGCAAAAAGATGAGTGGACATGATTAAAATTGTTCCTTAGTTTCAAGATTGTTTTCGGTCAAGGGTGAGTTTGGGTGACTTCACAAATTCAATTCAAAGCCCTCTGACTCCGTCTCAGTGGTCGATGACACTTCGGGTTCCTCCTCCGTGTTCTTGTCTTTGCCTTGATAGGTGGCGATCGCCAGCAAGGCTAGGTCTCGCGCTTTACGCCAGTTCTGCTCATGATGGAGCCAACCGGCAATCTGTAATCCTTTCCCGGTTGCAGAACCACTCGGGAAGCGACAGAGAAAATCGACCAGTGCAGCAGAAAACTGTTGTTGGGTACTTGGACGTTGCAAGCGATAAATAGCTTTCTTCCGAACAGAGTCATAGTCCAATTGTTGTCCTTGTTTTTGGGACTGTTCAATGGCCTCCCGTAGAGATGTCCTAAAGGCTCCTTGAACTGCCTCAAAGATGATGTTTTCTTCTTCGTTTAAGTGGTTTGTCATTTTGACTAATCCTTGACGGTCATCTGGGTAGATGGTTTCAGATTTGCGGAACTCAAAAAATCCGCAATACCAAGGCTGATCAGTCACTAAGTTGTTCGCCAGCCAAGGCAAGACTTTCGAGGTGGCGAGCCAAGTTCTCTGACTTTCGGTGTCAGCGACTTGAACTCGGGAGGGAAAGAAGGCTCTGGCACTTTCATACAAATTCAATAGTTCTGGACGAGCCTGGATACGATAAACGGCCTGCTTGAGATAGGTTTGATTGCGATTCCAGACTTGTTTACCGAGTTGATAGACTTCACAGTAGGGAATGCTAAACCGCTGCGCAGAATCGCTAATTTTTTCCTCTAGCAAAAACCGTAATCCCGCCTCTCCCGCTCCGGTGGCACGGAATTTTTCATAGGGTTGTCCAGAGAATGCCCGCCGTTGTTTAACCCACTGCTGTAGATGGGTGACTTCCGGGATGACTAGGGCAGACCGCAATCCCGGCCCCGGTAACTTATAGTAGCCGCAAGCTAATGGCAAAAACAGTAAGGCAACCCAACGGGAAGGCGATTCTTGATAGGCTCCATTAACCCAGCATTCCTCTAATCCGGGTAAATGATGTCCTTTGACGGAAATGGCTGGTTTGAATTTCCCTTTCGCGTTAAAGCCTTCTTTGAGATCCTTAGTGTAGTAGATCTCTAAAACCGGTCGGAACTCTAGGATAATTTCTGGCTGACCTTCCTCAATCAGAAACTGGAGTGTTTGCGTGGTTTTTGCCAGCTTTCGCTGTTTGCTGTGTTGCAACAAGGTGGAGATTACACCCTGGGTAAAGGTATAACGTCCTTGGGAATCTAGGTCTAAGGCGGGAACGTTGAGATAGCCATTTTCAAGTTGATAGGTGTGATGAACGAGCCATTGGATGGCCTCGCGATCGCTCCCATGCCAAGATAATTGCACCTCATCCTCACTTACTTGCCAACTCACCGGAGCTTCATGAGGGGACAAGGCCTCTAACGCCAGGGCTAAACCGGCAATTCCGGCTCGGTGAGGTAGTAGGGTATTGGGATCTAAAAGTGAAAGCTTCATTTCCGTCATGCTGCATTGTCTCCTGAAGAAGTTAGAACAGCAACTGCCCCCTTTTCAGGACAGTATGACCATTGCTTGGTCGGTGCAATGGGATAGCCTCGAAACCGCTCCCATTGGCTGACCTGCTTGAGATTCGCCACTAGGGGAACGGTATAACGACTTAGCTTGGCTGTATGGTTCTGGAACTGATCGCGATCTTGTTCGAGTAAAGCCGTCACTGTCACCCCAGCCTGTCGCAATTGACCTGGATAAGTCCGCCACTGGCCATCCAACCAGACAGAATCAGACTCAGGTGTCAGAACTTGGTCTTGTTGTGCTAACCATTGGGCTAAATCCCCTTGGCTAACATCACCTGATAGGTTGGTTATCATGGCTTTTCCCTGTTCACGCTCCGCTCGGCTGTAAGGAAACCGCTTGTCATCGGGGTAAAATAGGGCATCCCGTGGAAAGCCACAGTAACGACGATTTAAGCGTCCCAATCGCTGAATTAGGGCAGCGGGTTTCGCCAATTGAGAGACTAAGAGGGTGGCGGATAAGTCCAGAGACATCTCTGCTACTTGGGTGGCGATCGCCAAAACTGGCTCGGTGCTGTCAAAGGCATCCACCACGGCTCGATGATGTCTAACGCGGTCTTCATAGCGAAAGCGACTGTGATATAGCAACGCCGTCAACCCCCGTCGTTGCGCCTCCTCATAGACCTCAATCGCAGTGCCAACTTGATTACAAACCCACAAAACTTGACCCCCAGCCGTCAGTTCGGCTTCAACTCGCTGCCAATTGGGGGTATCTGTAAGTTGAAAGCGATATCGGGGTTGTTGTTCTAAGTCAATCGGCCCTGGAATCAAGGGGACCCGGTGACCTACCGCCTGTTCGATCGCCGCCAGTTGTGAGGGTAAAAAGGAGGCAGACATCAGCAAAATCGGGGCTTTTACGGTTTCGATAAACCGCAACAATGCGCCAAACAAGCGATTGTCATAGCAGTGAACCTCATCAAAAACAAAGGCTCCGTTGGCGATCGCCGGAAAGCTATAGAGGGGACGACGATGGCACTGCATCAACCCCAATACCGTATCAACGGTAGCAACGATGATCTTCGCGCCATATTCATCAAAAGAGGATAGTTTAAGGGCGGCTTCATTGACGATCTGATCCCCGGCCTCCTCCTCTTCTCCAGTGCGCGCCAGGTCTAAATCAACATCAGCCCGAGAATGGCGTAAAATGGCGTTCACCTCATGTTGAACATAGTCAAGAAAGCCCTCAGTGGTGGTTCCGGTGGTGGGGTAACAGAAAAATAGCTTGCGGTTAATTCCGTGGCGTTTGGCCCAGAAGTAGGCGCCAAGGGTCTTACCTGTACCACATCCCCCCTGGGCGATCGCAATCTCAGGTGCATCGGCCAGCTTTAACTGAAACTGACGAGGGGGATTTCCGTCTAACCCCTGTTCAATAATGCGATCGAGATCCTCTTCGGTTAGGGTACAGTTGAGGGCTTCGTTCAGCCAATCCTCAATTTGAATCGGCTGAACCTTCCCGCCGGCGATCGCCGATCCGATGGAATCCCCCGCCACCAGGATGGCTTTCAAAAGAGCCACCCAGACGGGATTAGGCTGCCAATCCAACAACGCCTCTTGCAGAATAGCGTTCTGTTGCGCCTTCAAATCCGCCAGGGACCAATGCAACTTCGGGGAACGAGAGAGCTTAAGTTTTGCCGGACAGCCGAGATGACGGACTCCAAAACGTAATAAGCCTCTGAAGTGGCGGTGATGGTAATAGGAGGTTATCTGATCATCACCACATCCCCAACGAATCTCGCCAAAATCATTGGTTTTCGCGCCGCCTTTCCCCCCCAGCTTGAGATGGTGACCACCAGCCACAACTAAAGCCGTCAGAAAATCCCCATCGGCCTGTTGCAGCCATTCCCGAAACTCCCACACCAGAAACATCGAAAAGATTTCATGGCGGACCAGTTGCGGATGGACTCTGGGATTGCGTTTGGGGTGAGCGTTGGGCATCTTTTGGCGCACCACCCCCTGAAAGTGATGGTTGGCTTTCCCCCAATCATGGAAATAGGCTGCCAA
The DNA here is from genome assembly GCA_964644215.1 of uncultured Phormidium sp. Taxonomy (GTDB): domain Bacteria; phylum Cyanobacteriota; class Cyanobacteriia; order Cyanobacteriales; family Geitlerinemataceae; genus Sodalinema. The sequence continues at coordinate 1,574 of CAZXWM010000135.1, read as the reverse complement.
TCGTGCTGTTTTTTTGAACTCGTCCAGATTTCCGTTGAGGGCAAATTGTTGGTTGAGGCGATCGCCGAGATGGTCAATTAACAGTGTCACTGCCTTCACGACATCAGCGGTATGACCCACCAGGCTATAGGAGCCACTCCAGGGGCCTTCAACAGATTTCGCGAGCAGGCGATCGGGTTTTAGACGGCTAGGATTGTGTTTCATTCTAACTCCTCACTTTTGCTAGTTTTGACGGGATAAAACCAGCCACAACCGAAGTGTTTACGACCGCCTAAGCCACAGCATTGGAGTTTGAGAGAGTCGTCCTCATTTAAGCCTTCAACACACACTCCAAAGCCTAAAATATTGCGATGATGAACTTGTAAAGCCCGTTGGGCTAGGTTGCCATCGCGATTACTATCAATGTAGATATCTCCTTCAATCTCTAAGGCTTGGAGAGCTTGTTGACAGGAGGTGAGGAAATGAATCGGAACCTCCTGAGTGTTCCATTCTTTGAGTTTGAAGGTGACGAGACGCGATCGCAGGCTGGGACTGGGTTGGGGGAGGGACATACGCGGCTGAACTAAACGCACGAGATGACCTCGCACATCGAGAACAACATTCTGCAAGCTGCGATACCAATGCTGTACTTGCTCAGCCGGACAACGTAATCGCAAGCGAGACGAACGAGTCAGAAAAATAGTCCCGTTGCGATCGCCCACTCCCGGAACGCTACAGAGTAGAACCTCGGGAGGGAGAGATTCCCCGTTGAGGGCGGTTTGTTTTAAGGCGGAATAGAGAGAATACCCATGATCCGCCGGCAGGGTTTTTCCTCGCAATCCAAATTGCAGTTCTAAGTAGTTCATCATTCAAAGTCTCCCGTTTCGTACTGTCGGGCCATGGTTTCGGTCTCATTTTGCAGCCTTTCGACTAACTCAGGAGGATGACGGGCGATCGCCCCCTGGCCATATCCCAACAGCCAGCGTTTAATCTCATTCAACCCCGTCGCTGTAAACCGCAGGCAAATCGAGCCATCCTTACGATATTCAATCTCTTGACTCGAATGCCACCGACGCTCTTTGACAAATGGAGCAGTTTGTGGGTCAAACTCAACCTCAATCTGGTGAGGTTTGTCGCCGACCTCCACCTGAAATAGCTTCTCCAGATGGCTTTTGGCATCAAACTCAGGATTCACCTCAAACTGTGTATCCAACAACCGCGCCTCCCGGATGCGATCAATGCGCAACGAGCGAATCTCTTGGCGTAGATGACAGTAACCAATCAGATAGAGATTTGTCCCTCGGAAGACATGAATTAGATACGGATCGAACTCTCGTTCACTCTCCTGGCGTCGGGAGGCCGCAAAATAGCGCAACCACAAGCGACGTCGTGTTTGCGTGGCTTCAAGCACCATCCGCCAAATCTGGGGATCGAGACGTAAACTGGCTCCGGGAGCAAAAATCATCCGCTCATGGGCCAGTTGTTGCAAATCAATACGAGACTGATCCGGTAAACGCTTCGCCAATTGTTCCAAAGCCGATCGCAGTTCCTTCTGATACACCCCACCATATCCCGAGAGGGTTTGCGAGGCGGTC
>CAZXWM010000134.1:7885-9821 GCA_964644215.1 uncultured Phormidium sp. | reverse complement strand
GTCTTTTTTAAACCCTCATCCATTTCCAAAAACTTTAAGGAGAGGCTGGTTCTTAAATCCTGGAGGTATGCGGTATAAGTATCTCGATAGGCTCCTTTGTTGCGTCGGAGTTCCTCAATCTCGTCCAGACTCGGAAATTTCACATCGTCACGACACTTAGTGAGAACTTGCTCGATTTGATTCCTCAGATTCTCGTCAGGGGTATCACGGTTTTCGATCAACTCACCCATCAGTTTTTCAAGTTCATTAGTAATCACGTTCCAAAATTCATCAAACTTTCTAAAATATTGTTTGATGATAGTATTGTGACTGATTTTGGGCAGAATCGATTGAGCCGCCCCTAAATCGCCTTTCAGAGCTTGGAGACTGCTATCTAGGCTTTTAATCTTCTCCTGGGCGTACGCTTGATCGAGTTCCGTAATATTGGTTCGTAGCTGGTTGAGAACTGTCTCAAGAACGCGAGTATTAGCTTCCTCTGGCGAGGAACAATCAGCAATGACAGACTCTAACACCGGCATCCTAACCGCGTTGCTGTCTAAATCTTGCTTCAGGGAACGACACCCCTCTTGATTCTCACCATTGCTATCTGCATTTAAGACAAAAATAGAACGGCGGGATAGGTTGTTTAAGGCTTTGCTGGCCAGATTATATAGTTGTGTGTCTCGTTGCTCGAAGTTAGCCCGGTCTTTGGAGGGTTTGTACATAAAGAGGATAAAATCCACTTCTTGACCTAACGCCTCAATCACCAGACTTTCATCCCCTAAACGAAAGTCCCCTAAACCGGGGACATCAATTAAGGCGATCGCCCCAATTTCATGAACCGGAAACGAGCAGGAAATTTCCACAGACTTCACCGCCAAACATTGATAGTTGACAAGCTGATTGTCTTTATCATAATTTTGAGCCACATAACTCGAAATTTGCGACTCATCCTGTACCCGCAACGGGTCACGCCCTAAATACTCGCGATATTGGTCAGTATGGCGACGGTAATCATTCTTCAAGCGATTATAAATGTTCGTTTGGGTATGATCATCCTCCGACGGTAAACTCGGAAGAGGACTAGACGCAAAGGCCTCAAATGAACTCGGCTTTGGCTCTAACCCCAACTTGTCATAATAGGGAAGAATGACCTCCCTTAAAAACGAGTCATGACTGTGAAACTCAATTCTGGCTTCGGTAGAACGTCCGTCTTGGTGAGAAATCTTACTACGTGCAGCGGTGCAGGCTTTACCCGGAAAAGCGGGGATGACCTGGTTCGTCAGTCCTGTTAAACTCTGCAATAGGGTACTCTTGCCCTGTCCCATGGAGCCAATCACGCCGATATTGAGCGTATTGCGGGAAAATCTGGCTTTAAGTCGATGTAGCGTCGTTAATTCTTCTCTGACTCGCCGCTCAAATTCTGTTAACGTTAAGTTCTGTAACTTGGAGGTCGTCTCGGACTCTCCAGACCACTGTTGCAGTTGTCGCTGACGCTCCTGTTCCAGACGGCCAAGGGATTGACATAAGGTGTTGAGGCGCGTTTCAATATCTCCTAACTTACGCGCTAGAGGCTGCCGTTGCGCGATGATGTTGCTGATGTCCTGTGCTTTCGTCATATTGCAACGTATCTACAGAGTTTGGCCATCCGTCCCAGGCATTATAACGGAAAAATCTGATTAAGGAAGCTTGGCAATCCAGACTATTGGTAAGCCAACCCCGTGAACTCAGGTCGCCCCCAGGCTCCTGTTCCCGAATTGCCGCGACTGTCGTAGGATAGAGCCAGGATTAAATAACTACCCATGTACGCGATCGCCAGCACCACGAAACTCTATCCCACCTATATCCTGTCCGACGAGTCGGCCCAGTCCCAACTCGAAATCGTCCCTGAACGCGGTGGACTCGTTACCCACTGGCGAGTTGGCGATCGCGATATCCTCTATTTCGACGCCGAACG
>CAZXWM010000134.1:0-7875 GCA_964644215.1 uncultured Phormidium sp. | reverse complement strand
CGAACGCTTCGCCAACCCCGAACAAAGTGTACGCGGCGGGATTCCCATCCTCTTCCCCATCTGCGGCAACCTCCCCGACAACACCTATACCTACGACGGCAACAGCTACAGCCTCAAACAACATGGCTTCGCGCGAGACCTCCCCTGGACCGTCGGCGACTCCAACACCGATCGCAACGCCAGCCTCACCCTCGAACTGGCCAGCAGCCCCCAAACCCGCGCCGTCTATCCCTTTGACTTCCATCTGGCCTTTACCTATCGCCTCCAAGGAAACAGCCTCGAAATCAGCCAACGCTACACCAACCCCAGCGACGAGCAAATTCTCCCCTTCTCCTGCGGCCTCCATCCCTACTTCAACGTCCCCGACAAATCCCAACTACGTTTTAACCTCCCCTGCAAACAATATTGGGACCAACTCGACGGAACCCTCCATGACTTTGATAACCAGTTCAACTTTGAACGAGAGGAAATCGACGTCGCCTTTACCCAACTCAACAACCATACCGCCAGCGTCTATGACCGCAAACGAGGTCTAACCCTCAATCTCGAATATAGTACCCCCTTCTCAACCCTCGTCTTTTGGGCCGTCCAAGGTAAAGACTACTACTGTCTCGAACCCTGGAGTGCGCCGCGAAACGCCCTCAACACCGGCGAACGCCTCATCCATGTTCACCCCCGTTCCAGCCTAGAAATACTCGTCCGCCTCGACGTTCAACTCGACTAACCCAGACCCATCAGCCCCGATCCAGAAAAAAATCTTCAAACCCCTTGCACTTTTAAATGGCTGTGCTATAGTAGTTAAGGCGCAAAACAAACGGCGCTTCTCTTGGGTCGCTAACTCAACGGCAGAGTATTCGGCTTTTAACCGACTAGTTCTGGGTTCGAATCCCAGGCGACCCATTTTTTCCCAATCCCCCTACTCCAACCCCCAACTAGGGCAACGAGGGTAGGGGGATAAACACGTCTGTCGGATCGGCGAAACCTCGATCCACGGGACTGAGTTGCTGCATCTCATCGGCATCCACCGTCGCCGCTCCCGCACCGCCGCCAGAAAGCGGATCAGCCACACCACTGAGGGCATCATTGAGGAAGCTATCCGAGAATCCCCGCGCCTCAATCCCCCGGCTTTCCTCCTCAGCAAAGGACGTTGCGGGGCGATCGCGGCGGACACATGGCCCCTGGTCCTCCTCCGCTGTCGTGCAACTGCGACGGGGACTTTGAGCCTGAACCGGCACCCCCAGACCACTCACCAGTCCCCATAGCAACAGACTTCCGCCCCAAATTAGCATTCGCGTCGCAACCATCATCAGACCTCCTAAGACTTGTCAAACATCCTCTTAATCATCTCCCATGGCCTCGCGAATCTGCATCCGACTATCCTGAAGATGAGCGCGAGTGTAGGTATCTAAATCATCCTGCCGTCGTAGAGCCGCCGTCAACGCCTCCTCCAACTCCCGCAGATAATAGCTGGCCAAAGTGCGCGCGTCTTCCGTACCGCCAGTTTGTCCCGTGGCCATCGCCAACGAAAGCTGTAAATGCTGCCGTTGCAGGCCACGACGCAGACTCGATACATTGCTGGCCATGCGTCGTCCCTGTAGCACTTCTGACCAAATCTCACGATAGACGCGATCGAGTAAATCCGGCACTTCCAACGCCTCACCAGGGGGTGTTTTCAGCTCCAAATCCCGCAAACGACGCAACCGTTCTGGGGCCAGCAGCGATCGCAACACCATCCCTTGCAACCCTAAAATCTGATCATGAATCGGATAATCCACCCGTCCAACCGTGGGAAAACTGCCCCAATGGAACCAACGAGAAGGAACCAAACGATTTAATAAGGTTGGGGAAAAATCAAAGGCATCCTCAGCAAAAATATACTCACTGATTAAGGCTAAACTACGCTCTTGCTCCTCCAACGGGAGGGGTTCAAAGGGCAAAATATCAGCGGACTGATGACGATTAAACGATTGTCCGCCAATATGTTTCAGGAACACCCGACTCTGACGGAAATAGTAAAAGAGAATGAAATTAAACTGACTGCGCAGGGTGTCCGGTGGCTCACCCTCGCGGGGAAAACGCTGCTCAAGGCGGTCTAACATTTGCCGGCCGAGTTGCATCTGGGACTCGGCATGAACGAGCATATCATCACCGAGATCAAACCAATTGATGGCCGGGTCGATTTCTGACAAAAGATCCTCATCTGTAGCATAGCTGAGTTCGGGTTCAGTTGAGCGACGGGCGATCGCCTCTAATCGCCGCCGTTCCTCCTGGGGAGGTAGATTTTGGAAACTCTCATAGCCATAAGTAATGGCCCATTCATCATAAGGGCCAAGCCGCGTCGGGAAAAACTCCCCTTGAGGCTCTCCCGGAGGCGCGATATTGGCCGGTAAATAGTCCATCACCGACCCCGTTAATCCCTCACGACGGGTTAAGCTCACATCCTGGAGTTCATCGGTACGACGGAGAGTGCTTCCGTGGAAGTTATGGCGTAACCCCAGGGTATGGCCCACTTCATGAGCCACCAAAAAGCGTAGATAATCCTGAATATAGGTCTCCATCATCGCATCCCCTGGGGGTAAATCCCGCAACAAGGATAGAGCTAACGCGCCTTCTTGGAAGGCTTGCGTACAAGCCGCACAATTGCAACTTAAACGCGGCCCGGAATTAAAGGGGAAGTTCGATCGCGATCGCAACTCCTGCAACAGTCGCGTCCCCTCATTCTCCGCCGTCGCACAACTGTCCTCAACACAGTCGCCGGGTAAATCCACCAACAGCCGTTCCCCCTCCATCCCCGAGGAAGCCGAATCCAGTAAACTCTCCGTCTCTCGCATCAAAATTCGCACAATATTGGCGTTAATTAGAATATCGGCATCGAGAATCTCTCCCGTTAAGGGATTCACCCGCGACGGACCAATTCCTGCAAAACCCGAATTAAATGACTGAGACCAACGGATGGTATTGTAGCGAACATCCGCCGGGTCCCAATCAGCATCATCGGGCATTTGTCGTACTTCAATCGCATTGAGATATCCCGCTTGTTCAAAGGCTTGATTCCACATTAAAACCCCTTCGCGAATGGTTTGGCGATAGGCGTGAGGAACGGTATTTTCGATCCAAAATACAATCGGCTCAACCGGGGGAGATAACTCGGCGTTGGGGTCTTGTTTTTCTAAATTCCAGCGTTGAATATAGCGTACAAAGGGGTCTTGTTGGCTGAAATCCGATAAGTTCTGGTAGGCGGTAACGAAATAGCCAATTCGGTTATCAGCCGCTCTGGGGCGGTAGTTGGAGGTCTCTGGGAGCCGTGAGAAGCTATAGCGAACTCCTAACGATAAGGCGCGAGCATCTGGGAGCGTACTGCCGAGGAAAAACGAGTTGGAACCTGAAAAGCCGAATTGGGCTTCTATTTCGCTGTTTTCTGGGAAGTTTTTGATATCTGAAATATAGGAGCGATCGCCTTGCAATGTAAATGAAAATCTCGTCATTAACGAGTTCAAGTTTTGCAAGTCTTCAGTTAACAATAACTCCCCTAAATCAACCAAATAACTTCCCCGTTCAGGATGAATAGCTTTAATCTCTAATGAAGCTAAAACTGAATCACTAAATGAACGTTCTAAACTCAATTGTTGGGGGTCATTTGCTTCAGTCCTGAAGTAAGTATTAGGAACCGTAAGCAAAATTCTATCATTGCGTTTTTGAAATAAAATGGGAATATCTTGTAGCGGTAATCCTTCTAAGAAAAAAACACCAGTTCCCTGAGACAAGGTCATAATTAACAAATGCAGGCGATCGAGATCCTCGGGACGAAGTTCTAACAAGAGATCGCCATTCTCGGAGTTGTGATAGAGAGGAAACAGTCCCCCAATCCGAGTCGTATCGGCGACGAGATCCGCGAACGAGGGTTCCTCACTCTCCTCTTGACTTCCCTCAGCCGTCTCCTCCGGTTGTTTTTCGGCTTCTTGTTTGAGAAGCATTGGCGCGGTTTGCGTCTGTTTAGACCCGTTAGAATCAGCCGCCGCCAGGGCCATTGGCTCGATCGCCATCACCCAGAGAAACGAGAGACAGGCGATTTCAGAGAAGCGAGAGAGGGAAGTCAGTAATTTAGACATGAAGGCGATGCATTAAAACGAGAAATAGAGTCGACTCAAATAGCTGAATTGGCATCAGTCAAAGCCGTATCATGGGGTCACTCAGGAGTCCAGTCAATCGTGGGACTTTTAGCCAGTCGTTGCGACACCGCCACCGCACCATAGCGATTGAGGTGACTCGGATCAGAAAAGTAATCATACTCCTGACTCCACAACTGAGCAAAGTTGCGGAAAACAACCCCATAATCTTGAGATTTTTGCACCAAAAACTGAACAAAGACATCTTCATACTCAAGCCGTACCGGGTCTAAATACTCATCCGTTAAGGGTAAATTGACCACAATTAAATTGAGGTCATGTAAACGGCTAAACTCTAACACGGATCGCAAGGCGATCGCCTGTAACCCCTGCAACTGAAAATTCGCATAGTCCCCATCATAGGCTCCCGACACCCGAGCATGATTCTGATAATACTGCTGCGGCTCAAAGCGGTTGGGAATCGCCAAAAAGCCATTGTCATGGAGTAGTGGTTCATCAGCCGGGAGTTGAGCCGTCTCCTCCGTAGCTGCGCTCTCCGGGGTGGGGCGATCGCTGAGAGTCCGGGCCAGCCAATCCTTGAGCGCATCCCGTTGAGGATAAGCCGCCGAATAGTGAGCCACTAGATCTTGTAACTGCTCATCGAGAGCCTGATAGCGATCGCTGACTCGTTCAAACAGCGATCGCTCCCGCAGCACCGGTTCCGCCTCCAAAGACGACTCAATCGGCCGGAAGCCTCGTTGAATCTGTTGATAGCCCGGCGATCGCACCATCGCCTCATACGTCACATCCTCACGACCACTATTAAACGCCCGCGCCCCATCAGCCCAGATAATCGTCTCCGGGAGGCGATCGGGGGGGATAATCTCCTGTAACAGCAAATTCACCACCTGAGCCGTAGCCCCATTAATCCCCAAATTAAACACCCGCAGCTCAGGATAGCCCTCCTGCTTCAACTGTTCTTGTAACACCGTCGGATGAATCCCGCGCAAAGCCCGAGAACTCCCGACCACCAGCACCTCCGGAACCCCATGCTGGTCAACATACTCCCGATAGAGCGCCAACTGGCGATCCATCTGCTCACTATTGAACGTCGCAAACTCCACCTCCGGCTCTCGCAGCAGACGAATCTCACCCATCTCAGCCGCCACCACCTGAGGTCGGCTTGGCGTTGCTGTAAACCCAGCGCCATCGAACGCATCCTCCTCTAAATCTTCGGCCTGAGACAACTCAGGAAGCTGGATATCATACTCAAACTCCGTCTCCTCATCGAGGGGTTCCACCGCCAACGTTGGCGGCGGAGCCAGAGCCTGCTGACGACGCTCTAGGCTCTCACTAGCCAGCCAATCGGCCTGAATCGTCAGTACGCATCCCAAAACTCCCCAAATCAGCAACGTCGCGACCCTCACCTGAGGTCGCTGGGGTTGCTCCGTCGTCGCCGATTCCGGGAGAGACTCCCGTGGCCCGAAGAGACTGCTACGACAGAGCCAATCCGAGAGCGTCTGGCCCGAGGATTTTTGGGCTGTTGGCGAGTCGAGGACCTCCTCAGAGGCTTCAGGTTCCGTCGCCGTCGTCAAGTCCAGGGGAACCCCATCGAGGGATTGAAAATCCGGGACATCAGGCTGGCGATCGCGACTCTCTGGACTAGGCTGATCCGTCGGCGTCGCAAAATCGATCCCATAACTCCAGCGTGGCTTACGCTGGCCACTGCGGCGGCCATAAACCCGTACCCCCGCCAAATGAGTTAACTCCAACTGTCCCAAAAACTTGACAATTGGCGGCGCAATCTCCGACTGCACCGGACAGGTGAGTCCCTCGCTCATAATGTGTAAGAGCGCGCCCTTGCGGCGAATTTGAAGGCGAATCCCGCCCGTGGCTAACTTGTCCGTTAACGACGGGTTCAATAACCGCTCCAAAACAAACGTCAACGCCGAGAGACTTCCCCCCCGAGCCAGTTCCAGAGCCGAGGGAACCAAATCCGGTCGTTGGCGAGCCGGTAAATCCTGCCAAGCCACCCAAACCGGCGTTTTCGGCTGAGGGAAACTGGCCTCATAGGGAATATCCACCGCATAGACCGTCGCCCCGAGAATCCCTCGCGGCGCCAAAGACCCAAGCACCGTCGAGAGTTTCTCCATCACCGCCTCACGGCTCGGGAACGTCTCCAGGTTCAATTGTCCATAGTGAAGGGGACTACAGACCAGATGGAGCGTTGAGTCCTTGAGAACCGCCGACAGTTGTAGCTCAAACGGGGCGATGGCCCGATTCAGCCGTAAGGCGATCGCCGCCACATCCCCCCAGCGAGCCCAGGCCTCAATCGTGCGATCGCTCGGCGTCAGATCCACCCGTAACAGCCATTCCGGCCGCGACTCCCCGCTAACCTGTCCCAACAGAACCGCATCCCGAAAGCCCCGTAAATTGAGATCTCGTAAACAGCGGGCGATCGGTTGCGCCAGCAGAGCCGCATCCGGCGCATACGCCGACTCACACGCAATCCAGAGACGACGGCTACCCCGGTGACGCTCAATCCGTTTCAGCGAAATCCAAACATCCGTCGAGATCTCCTGCAACGCCCGCTCAACCGTTTCAATCAACGTTTTCTTGCTGGCTTTGCGGCGTCCCTGAGACCGCTCTGGCGGGGTTGATGCCCCCATCGTCTCCGCCTCCCCAGGGGACAACGGGGGCGGCGAGGCCACCGAGAAATGAACCGTCCAATCCGGCTGCTCAAACGGCGGCGTCTGACTGGGGGGAGCGGACATTGAGCGTCCATAGAGACAGACGCGATCAATCGGCGGCGCATTAGCCGGGAGAGGACTATCCTGATGAATCGCCTGAGATAGCCGGGCCATCACCCGAGGCGCATCCGGACAATCGTCTCCCCAACACCAGAGGCGCAAATCGCGATCGCACACCGACACAGCAATCGAGACCCCCGGCAGATTGAGCGCCTGATAGGCCCAGGGGGTTAAGTCAACGGTCGTCCCCGCTTGCGGAGCATTGTCTGTATTCAGTACCACCAATCACGTCCTGACTTGACTGCTGTGCGATTCTTTAACTTGGCAACCTCCCTGAGATCCCCCGCCCTCGATCCCCGGCGGCTAATCAGCAGGTTCGCGAAGATTAACCTATCCTAGAGCCAAGGGAGCCTCAACTCACCAAGTTACCCCGGCCAGAGATTGAGTTTTGCCTCTATTTGCAGTAGGAAAGAATTAAAGATCATCGACTGATCACATTCTGGCACATCGTTCTGGCAGATTGACCGACATCATTTTTAAGAGGGCTAGTCTCATGGAATCCTATAATAACTCAGGTCATCCCCCCGAGGAGACCGCCTCCGGGCCAACCCTGTCCAACCTCCTCGTCGGAGTCGCCACGGCTCCCATTCTCGCAGGACTTTGGGGCGCTCAAGCACTCCATAAGTCCACCATTGCGCTCGGACAAGCTAGCGAGGAGTTATTTCGGGGCGATCGCCTCCCCGTTCTCAACCTCCCCAGCGACGAGTCCAACCCAACCAACGTCGAATCGGGTTAATGTCTGTCACGCAGACTACAACACAAAAGGACGATTTGTTGACAGAATAAACTGTTTTCTGACGACAATATCCCAAGTCTGCCCGTTCTGCTGAGTTCACAAATCTCTAAGGCGTTCGGTTATCATAATCAGCGCCGCTTCGACCCGCTCGTACCGTGAGAGCAGCGGGCAAACACCAGGAAACCTGCCCCAACATTGGCAAGCCGCCTAATTCGAGTATCAT
>CAZXWM010000133.1:0-10001 GCA_964644215.1 uncultured Phormidium sp. | reverse complement strand
TGTACGGTTCTGAATGGGAGGGGGTAGCCGTGAGGTTACTCTCGACCCCTAATCGAGGCTCGAAAAGACGCTCGAAAAGATGAGCGATCGCGGCCGGGAGTCACAACAGATGGCCAATCAATCGGCCGAGCGTCCTTGGCGATAACTGTGGCTGGAGCGAGTTCGCTGGATTCGCTCTTGTTGATAGTTGGGCGGAACTTGAGCGGCTGACGAGCTAAGGTTGCTGCGTCATCGGCCGCTGCGAGAGCAGGAGAGCATTGTCAAGTAGCCAATTGAGAGACCTTAGCCGCGACTAATGGTGATCTGGGTGTCTAAGCTGGTTTTGAGGGGTTGGCCCGTTTCCCAGACCGGTTGCGTGGGGGTCACGGTTCCTTGGATGGGAGCCGCATCACGGGGATAGGGACTGGCGGCTAGACTAATATGTCCATCGGCGACGGCGAGGCCATGAGTGGGATCATAGCCTCGCCAACCGGCACCGGGGAGATACACCTCAACCCAAGCATGAAGGTCATAATTCGTTTGGTCTCGATCGCCCTCCTGATAGCCACTGACAAAGCGGGCCGCCAGTCCCACCGCGCGACAGACGGCGGTGAATAACACGGTGACATCGCGACAGGAACCTCGTTTATTGCGCCAGGTTATCGCCGGGGTTTGTGGGTCTCCTTCGAGACGGGTGACGTAATCACATTGGCTATAAATCCGTTGATTGAGATCATGGAGGAAGCGTATGGTTTGATTGTCCGATAGATGCAACAGTTCCTCCGCCAATTCGATCGCGACGGGGTCGCTGCCTTGGGGCAAAATGGTGGCTGGATAGAGGTAGGGGAGAAGTTGCGATCGCAAAGAACTGGGATAATCGATGGGTAGGCGATGGGCACCGTCTTCTAAGAGGTACTCAAAGGGATTCGTTTGCTGGGTTTCTACCCGCGCCTCAGACAGCACCTGGAGTTGTGGACTGGGTTTATCGAACCAAAGTTTAATCAGAGCATTACCATCGAGATCCACCACCTGCGATCGGCCTAGGGGTTCTGGCGTCACCTTAAGGTTATAGTCGAGAAGGGTTTGCCAACCATTACTGTGAGGTCGTAGACGAACCCAATGGGGTCGCACAAACACACTCTGGTTATACCGATAGGTACTAAGGTGCTGAACGTTAAATTTGGTCATAGTCGAGAAAGTAACAATCGGTTTTAAATGGTATGGTATTCACCTCCAAGACAGGGTTATCAACCATTCATTACCATTGCAACGTTTGAAATTGTCGATTAACGGGGGGTTCAGATACCAACGGTGCAAGACTAAAAAAGGTTGCCGAAATTTGGTCATCTACCCCATTTAACTCCCGTTGAAAGCCATCAAGAAATTCATGCAACCCATTGTCAATGATATCTTCAATGGTGATATATCCCAACTTAGCACAAAGCTGTCCTAACGACCGTTCTGCACCATTACACCAGGTTCCCACAGGAGTTCCGGTGATTTTATGTAGACAGTGTTCAGCTTCCTGGACACAAAAACTAATCGAACGAGGAAACTCCCGATTGAGAATCATAAACTCAGCCACCGTTGCCGGAATAATTCGATGTTGATACTTACGATACATCTCATAAGCACTCGCAGACCTCAAAAGAGCAATCCATTGAATCTGATCTAAAGGCGTTCCCACCAATTTAGCCGAAGGCAAAAGAATATAGTATTTAACATCCAAAATCCGAGCCTTTTTATCCGCTCGTTCAATCAACCGTCCTAATTGCCCAAAATACCAACCCTCATTATGGCTCATGGTGGCATCCATCACACCGGCGAAGCGATGACTGGCAAATTTGACATGGAAAAATAACTGTTGAAACAAATTATCAACGTTATGATGACCATTATTTACCGCCGCCTCCTTCACCATGTGATAGAAGGTGTTGACTTCTTCCCACATTTCCGAGGAAATAATCTCACGAATTGAACGAGCATTTTCTCGGGCCGAGCGTAAACAGGATAAAATTGAGTTGGGATAATTCACATCAAAGGTGAGGAACTGAATCACATTTTCAGCCGTTGCTTCACCATAGTGTTCCTCAAAAAACTTAATATCTCCCGTAGTCACCACCAAAGGTTTCCATTGCTGACTTACACCGGAGGGTAAATCAAGCATTAAATTGAGGTTGACATCAATAAAACGAGCAACATTTTCGGCTCGTTCAATATAGCGATTCAACCAATAAATCGAATTTGCAACGCGACTCAGCATAGTTTTTTTCGTCACTCCTTGGAGTATCAATTTATAACCCGTTCCTAACGGCGACTAACCCATGATTCGCGGCTCAGTTTCCTCCATCCCTTAATCCATCAAAACCCAAGTATCCTTAGCACCTCCTCCCTGAGATGAATTGACGACTAATGACCCTTCCCTGAGGGCAACTCGGGTCAAGCCACCGGGGTGAACATAAACATCATCACCGCGATGAAGAATATAGGGACGTAAATCGACGTGTCGTCCAGCAATCTCGTTGCCATCTCCGACTAATGTGGGAACTTGCGATAAACAAACGGTCGGTTGAGCAATATAGTTGCGGGGATTGGCTTGGATTTTTTCGGCAAAGGCCGCTCGTTCTTCTGCTGTCGATTGAGTGCCGACGAGCATTCCATAGCCTCCGGCTTCGTTGGCGGCTTTGACCACCAAGGTCTCTAGGTTTTGTAAGACATGGTCTCGGTCTTGATCTCGCCAACAGAGATAGGTGGGAACATTAGGCAGAATGGCATCTTCGCCGAGGTAATAGCGAATCATCTCGGGGACAAAGGCATAGACGACCTTATCATCGGCGACGCCCGTTCCAGGAGCGTTGGCCAGGGCGACTCGGCCGGCCCGATAGACGTCCATGAGTCCGGGAACCCCTAACAGCGAGTCGGCGTTAAAGGCGGTGGGGTCGAGGAAGATATCATCGAGACGACGATAGACGACATCAACCCGCCGGGGTCCTTTGGTGGTCCGCATTTGCAGGTAGCCATCGAGAACGACTAAATCTCGCCCTTCGATGAGTTCAACTCCCATTTGTTGGGCCAGGAAGGAATGTTCGTAGTAGGCGGAGTTATAAATTCCGGGGCTGAGAACGGCGACGGTGGGGTTGGGAAGTTGTTGGGGAGCTAGAGAGAGGAGGGTTTCGAGGAGGTGACTGGGATAATGGTCAATGGCTTGCACTGCCATCGTCTGAAAGACGCTGGGAAAGGTGCTTTTGAGGACGCGGCGGTTTTCGAGGACGTAGGAGATGCCGGAGGGAACTCGTAGGTTGTCTTCGAGGACGTACCATTGGCCGTCCCGATCGCGCACTAGGTCAGTTCCGGTAATATGACACCAAACGCCACCAGGGGGATGCAATCCTAGGCAGGGTTTGAGGAATCCTGGGGCAGACTCGATGATATGACGGGGAATGATGCCGTCGTTGAGAATCCGTTGGTCGTTATAAACGTCATCGAGAAACAGGTTTAGGGCGGTGATGCGTTGTTGTAACCCCGGTTCTAGGGCTTTCCAGTCTCGGGCGGCGATGATGCGGGGGATAATATCAAAGGGAAAGACTTTCTCGATGCCTTGATTGTCGCTATAAACGTTGAAGGTCACGCCCAGTTTGAACAGGGCGATCTGGGCGGCTTCTTGCGATCGCCGTAAGTCTCCAGGCTGTAATGTGTTGATCCAGTCAATGAGCGGTTTCGCGGAGGCTCTCGGTTCTCCTTTGCCCGCGAATAGCTCGTCATAATATCCCGTTGGATCGTAGGTCTCTAGCTTCACAAACGGCTCTCCTGCACCTTAAGCTCTCTCCTATCTAGGATTGGCTGAAGTTTCCCCCTCGACTGTAACAAAGGCTACAATCTTATTTTGAGATCTGAATTTCTAATCTGAATTAACTGGGCAAATTATGGGAAAATTGACAACAGTTTGTCTTAAAAATTAACAGAGTTTTATGCTTGATCTCGGTTAAAGTGGGGGTAAAAACTGCTATTACGGTGAACGATGATGTTACCTCGATTAGCCTTAGCGACCCTGTTGGGTCTTTCAGTTCCGGCCTTGGTGGATGTGGTAGTAGAGCGGCCGGCGATCGCCCAATCGCAACCCATCGGCACCTTTCAGGATAACGCCTGGGAAGTGTCTCTATCGACGGCTTATGGTGAATACTACTATCGCGGCCGCGCCTTGGGCAGTTCCGATGTCCTCGAACTCTGGGATGTGGAGTTAGGTGGAACCCCATCTCGCCGTATCTATCGCTGGTACAACGGAAATTATACCTATCAAATCGTTTGGCGGCCCGCCGACCCTGATTTTATTCGCCTTCAGGTCTTTGAAGATGATATTGAACTGCTCAATCGCCTCTTAGAACGGACGCGCGTTCGCTAGGCCCCAATCCGCCTATGACTCGATGAGTCGGGGCTGCACAACAGATGGCGGGACTTGGGCGCGACAGGGAGCGAAGGAAAGACGATGCTGAGGAGAAACACCAAACTCCTGTAACGCCTGACGGTGGGCTGCGGTTCCATAGCCTTTGTTGGCGGCTAAATCGTACTGGGGATAGAGTGAAGCCAAGCGGAGAATTTCTGCATCCCGCCAGACTTTGGCCACAATACTGGCGGCGGCGATCGCCATCTCGCTGCGATCGCCCCCCACCACCGTTTCTTGGGCCATCGGTAACTCCCGAATCGCCCGATTGCCATCAATTAAACAGCCTGACGGGGCGATCGTCAAAGCTAAAAGCGCCCGTTTCATGGCCAACAAACTCGCATTGAGGATATTGAGCTGGTCAATTTCGGCCACCGTGGCTTGAGCAATTTGCACCTCCAGGGCGATCGCACGAATCTCGTCGGCCAACTCCTCCCGCCGTCGGGGACGCAGTTGTTTACTATCGCTAACCCCCAATTGTGCCAGAGTTTGTTCCTGCTCGGGGGGAATCACCACCGCAGCCGCGACGACGGGGCCAAACAAGGCCCCTCGCCCGACTTCATCCACCCCAGCCACTCGCCCCCAAGAGGAGCGAGATGGCAGATTAAGCGCTAATCGGCTCACGAATCAGAACTAGCCGACGAACGACGACGGCGGCGGCGAGTGGTGCGAGATTTACTACGCCCGCTACTACTCGTCTCCCGAGACTCCGCTTCCTGAGTTTTAGTATCTGCGGTTGTCTCAGACTCTCCAGCGGTGTCTTGGGAGGCCAACGTGACCGTCGAACGACTTGACGGTTGACGATCTGACGTCGTGTCAACCTCCGGCGCGGGACTCGACTGCTTTACCGGCGACGCTTTCGAGGCTTTTTCCAGGGAACGTACCGACGCCTTTCGAGTCCCTTGACCGGGATTCACCACCTGAATTGTGGCGGATTTAGGATTTTTGGGAAACTCACCGAGCTTAACACAGGGCGAAATTCCCATCATGGCATAGACTTCCTGCTCTTGGGGAGTCATCTCGACGGTGATCACTTCCGGGCTGTCCTCGGATTTACTCTCACGAGAACTGCGGCTGCGGCTGGGTTTTTCCTCGTCTTCATCACTGCTGTCCTGGCGAGAGTCTGGGGTGACATCGAGGCTGGGGCGATCGCGACGAGACTCCTGAGACGACTCCTGAGACGACTCCTGAGACGACTCCTGAGACGACCCCTGAGACGACCCCTGACGGGCCGCACTTGACTTAGCCTGTTCCTCAGCATGAGCCTTAATATCAGGACTCGTAAAGCGACGGCGACGACGACGGCGCGTGGTTCCATCGCCCATTTCCTGATAACTCGGATGATGAATCAGATCAATTTCTGGGGTATCCCCTTCCGTATCCGAGAGAGTATCTGAGGCGGGGTCGAGGCGACTGGGACTGCGATCGCGTAATCTGGGACTACTATCACGCAAACGAGGGGCCGGCGTATCCCCATTGCGAGGAGAACTCGTCGTCGAAGACGATTGGCCCTTGCTCGTTTCAGAAGTCGCCGTGCGGGCCACTTCCGCCGTACACACCGACTCTTCCCCAGGAAGTTGGGCTAAATGTCCCAACCCCGTACAAGTCGGACAAGGTTGACTAAACAACTCATAGATATTCTGACCCTGGCGTTTGCGGGTTAACTCCACCAACCCCAACTCAGACAACTGAGCAATCTGAGGACGAGCCTTATCTGCGGCCAACTCCGTATTAAACTGATCCAACACCTTCAACTTATCGTGGCGCGAGTCCATATCAATGAAATCGATCACGATCACCCCAGCGATATTCCGCAGCCGCAATTGACGGGCAATTTCCACCGCCGCCTCGCAGTTCGTCCATAACACCGTCTCCCGCGACGTCGCCGAGCGCGTAAAAGACCCCGAGTTGACATCCACCACCGTCAAGGCTTCGGTGGGTTCAATAATGATATAGCCCCCCGACGGCAGATCGACCCGAGGTTTCAGGGCTTCGCGAATGGCAGCATTAACCCGGAAATACTCCAGAATCGGCTGAGATTCTTTGTGATGATCAATCGAGACCGGTAAATTTTTGCCCTCATTCCAGTTACCGATATGTTGCTTAACCCGTTTTAGCCCACTCGGAGAGTCAACCACAATCCGGTTGACATCGGTGTTGTACATATCGCGCAACACCCGTTGAATAAAATCATCATCCCGGTTAAGTAAGGTCGGTTCGCGGGTGGTGTTGTACTCTTCGAGAATCACCTCCCATTGTTTTTGCAGCACTTCCAAGTCCTCAATGATGGCATCTTCGGCCACCCCGTCGGCTTCGGTTCGTACCAACAATCCCATTCCGGCCGGCTTAATCAAAATTGCCAAGGCCCGCAAGGTATTGCGTTGCGACTCACTGACAATGCGACGAGACAGATGAACCCCTTTGCCAAAAGGCATCAGAACCAAATAGCGACCCGGAAGGGTGATATTACCTGTCAACCGGGGGCCTTTGTTCCCTGTCGGTTCTTTCATGACCTGAACTAGAACCTTCTGTTTCGGGGTCAGCAGTTCAGTAATGGCACTTGAGGAGCGTTTGAGCCGTAGGGGGCCTAAGTCAGTGACGTGCATAAAGCCATTACGCTCAGGATCTCCGATATTGACGAAGGCCGCGTCGATCCCAGGAATCACGTTTTCGACGGTTCCTAAATAGACATCGCTAACTTGGTGAGTTCCAGTGGCAACAACCAGCTCCTGGATTTGATCTTCAGAAAAGACAGCAGCAATCCGATGCTGCTCGGCGATAATGATTTGCTTGGGCATTCAATTTCCTCAAATTTTTTAGAGTTCTGGAGGTTAAAGGGCTGGGGCGATCCTCCGGGAGATTCGCACGCATGAAAGCAGCAGCGAGGGAACGTCAAGTTATCCCGAGAAATCAGTGCTTTCGACAAGCGAAGACGGTCTAGTGATGCAACATCGTTGGCCTTGACAGCCGTTCCTCACGTTCGAGCAGCTTCCGCAACAGCTATGGGAAACCGGGACATACCGGTTTGCTTCTGAATTGGACGTTTGGGAAAAGACTGGAGTGGGGAACATCTGTACGGGCAAACCATCTGATTATCACCAACGACGTTGGGCAAATGGTCTTTAGCCTGAGCGCGTAACGATCGCAGTGAGGGGCTGCCGTATCCTCTGACATCGACCTCTGACGGCGTCTCTCAAGGTTGCCGTTAACGCTGACCGTAGACCGAACCGACGGGAGTTAGCCAGAATGACAAGTCCCAGTCAGAACCGCCCATCTTTTTTAAACCTACGGATTGTTATCCTTCGCATGGGTCTAACTCGCATCCCCCAACAGTCTAAGTTGGGGGTCTTGGGGCTGACAAACCCGACGCGATAGTTGAGTACGAATTTGTACTTTGCCCCCCACTATATCACGTTTTTCTAGGGCTTCACTGTCGGGGACGGTCTCACCCCATACCGAAGCCTCTAAGGTGTTTCCGGGCGAAAGATTAGCCGTTGGCGATGCACATGCTGTAACTCGATCTCGGCCCCGGAAACCGCTTCAAACATTTCCACCACTTGTGATGGCCGCAACAGCGTCCCATCGTTGCGACAACTTCCCTCATAGGTAATGACGGCTTGGTCGGGATGGGACGAGTCTACATAGTCTAGGGCAAAGAGTCGCTCTCTGAGGTTAATCACCCGAGTTTTTCCAGATTTGCTGCGATGTTCGCTCAAGAGTTCTGAGGCCTGGTTGATGCCATCAACCCACTTGGCCCAGTCTCGCTGGGGACTGGCCAGAGTAAGTTGATATTGAGCGCGTTCTAAGACACGGGTGGCGGCTAAGCCCTTGACGGGGACGATTTCGACGTCATAGATGGGCATTTGCGGCGGCAGTTGGTCCCCTAAGCGCTGCTGAAATTCTCCAGGGTCCATAATTTCGGTGAGGTCAAATTCGACCACTTCTCCGTCACTGGTGGCCCCGAGTTGGAGGGCGTTGGCGGGGGAAATGCGGGGACTGGGATGATAGCCGCCGCTGAAGGAGATGGGGAGGGATGCCCGACGGACGGCGCGATCGAGGAGACGGGCAAAGTCTAAATGGCCAATCAGGGCCATATCCCCGAGCTTACCCAGACGCACCCGCAGCCGTTGTTCGCGGTGGGTGTTGGGTTTGAAATGACCGACGAAGTGGGGAATGGGGGGAGGCGTCTCGACGATGTTATGGCCAAAGTCGGGGGTACAAACGCCACAGTGGGAACAGCCGTCATAGGCACAGTCGGGAACGGTGGCGGCTTCTAAGGCCCGTTGTAAGTCTTGTTTGAGCCAGGTTTTATCGATGCCGGTGTTGAGGTAGTCCCAGGGAAGAGGTGCATCGAGGGATTGGCGACTATCGATGTTGCCCTGATCGTCTTTAAAGAGATTCCATTCTCCCGATTCAACTTGGCGATATTTCCAGTCTAAGCCAGACTCATCGATCGCCGTCTCCCAGGCTTGATAGGCGCGATCGAGGCTTTCCCACCAGGCATCCATCCCAGCCCCGAGTTCCCAGGCCCGACGAATCACAGGGCCGAGACGGCGATCGCCCCGGCCCACAAAGTCCTCCATGGCCGAGATGCGAACATCGGTAAAGTTGGCTTTAACGCCCCGCATTCGCTTAAATTCTTGCCGCAACAGATCTTGTTTACGCAAGAACTCACTCGTCGAGACGCTATGCCATTGGAAGGGCGTATGGGGTTTGGGGGTGAAGTTGGAAATGGTTAAGTTAATGTGAAAGCGTCGCCGTTTCTGACTGCGACATTCTTGTTGCAACCAGCGCACGGTTTCGGCAATGCCAATGACGTCAGCATCGGTTTCGCCAGGAAGACCGATCATAAAATACAACTTCACTTTGTCCCAACCCTGGTCGTAGGCGGTTTTTACCCCCCGCAACAGTTCTTCGTTGGTGAGTCCCTTGTTGATGATATCTCGCATCCGCTGGGTTCCCGCTTCTGGGGCGAAGGTCAACCCCGATTGACGGGTTCCGCCGATGATATTGGCGATGTTCTCGTCAAAGCGATCGACCCGCTGACTGGGGAGAGACAGGGAAATGTTATCGTTTTGTAAACGATTCTTGACTTCCATCCCAACTGCTGGTAGAGACAGATAATCAGAACAACTTAGGGATAAGAGGGAAAACTCGTTATAGCCCGTGGCCCGCATTCCTTTCTCAATAGTGTTGACCACCTGTTCGGGGTTCACATCTCGGGCGGGACGAGTCAACATTCCCGGTTGACAGAAGCGACAGCCGCGAGTGCAACCTCGGCGAATTTCTACGGTGAGGCGATCGTGGACGGTTTCAATATAAGGAACCAGACCGATGGAATAAGCGGGCATTGGCGGCGCAACCCGCCGCAGGACCCGTTCGGGGACTTGGGGATGATTGGGACGCACTGAGCCGTCCTCAGCCATGTCGTAGAACATGGGGACATACACGCCAGGAACCTGGGCTAAGTCCAGTAACAGGTCTTTGCGGCTCAATCCGGCTCGTTTTGCCTCTTCAATGACGAGGCCAATTTCCGGTAGCAATTCTTCACCATCGCCGAGGGCCACGAAATCGAGAAAGTCGG
>CAZXWM010000132.1:0-10027 GCA_964644215.1 uncultured Phormidium sp. | reverse complement strand
AAATTCTCTCGATTCCCATTCTCGACCATGTGATTCTCGGTCATGGCAATTATGCCAGCCTACGTCAGCAAACGAAGTTGTGGCAAGATTTCCCGCAGGAATAGGGAATAGGGAATAGGGAATAGGGAACAGGGAACAGGGAACAGGGAACAGGGAACACTTCGACAGGCTCAGTGCGGTGCAGGGAACAGAAATCAATGTAGAATCCTTGTGGTTTCCCTATTTCCTCCCTGCTCCGATTAATAAACCAACGCCATTATCGTAGGATCTGTTTCGGCATCCATCAAGCCCCGACCCTGACCCCAATCTCCAAACTTCCCGGAACGCATCGCCCCAGCCACCCAGAAACCGAGTGTCTCCGAAGACACCCGGTTTCTCAACCCCCACAGACCCCACCATTAGGTTGACGGATGAGTTGGATTCAGTTAAAGTCGGCGTAGTTCTCGAATTGAGAACATAGCAGTCCCATTCCAACCCAGCCTATGAAAATTATCGGACTAGGCAAGCTGCGGGAATTTGCTGAAAAACACCCAGATTCTCGGACTCCGTTAGACAGTTGGAGAAAAATAGTCGAGCAAGCAGAGTGGAGACACCTACCTGATATTAAAACGACCTATAGTAAATCAGTAGATTATGTAGAGGGATATCTGGTTTTTAACATCAAAGGAAATGATTACCGCCTCATTGCTCAGATAAACTATCGTGTCAAAGTCGTCAAAATACAGAGTATTCTAACTCACCCAGACTATGATAGAGGGAACTGGAAAAAATAACAGCCATCCATTCTATCAAGTCCCTGAGCCACAGAAACTTGATAGACCAGCGGAGATTCATAATCATGACGTCCCTAACCTACAACCAACTCCTCACTCAAATTCAACCCAGACCCATCCAGTCTGCAATCGATTATGAAGCCATGCTCTCTGAACTAGAGCGGTTGATGGAAATTGAGGAATCTCAACTCAGTGAGGAAGAAGCCTCAATGCTGGAATTACTGGCAATTTTGATTGAGGACTATGAAACAAAAACCACCCCAATGCCCAATACCGCTAGTCCCCATGATGTTTTAGATGAGTTAGTCGCCGCTCATCAACTGCGTCAAAAGGATTTATTAGATATCTTCGGCTCCAAGGGGATTGCTTCGGAGGTTTTCAATCGCAAACGGAGCATTAGTAAGGCACAAGCCAAAGCACTAGGAGCGCGATTTAACCTCTCCCCCAGCGTCTTTTTATAGCACCTAACCACTCACCCCCAAAACCAGAAACCGAGTGTCTCCGAAGACACCCGGTTTCTCAACCCCCACAGACCAACCCCTCACTCATACCCAATCCCAAACGACGCACCACATCCTCAGAACTCAACAACCCCGACTCCCCAGACTCTCGGGCCGCCCGCTGGGCCAACACCCCCTCCACCACCTCCCGGCGAACGACCTGCTCCTCATCCGGGTCAGCCAACATATCCTGCAATACTTCCTCAACCGTTTCCCGAATCAACACCTTCAACTCGTCCACCGTTAAATCCTTAATCTGCATAATCGCCTCCAATTGTCAAGACAAATTTAAAAACCAGACATAACAAACCCCAAACACCCCAATGGTAGGATGTGTTCCGGCATCCATCAACTTCAAACCCCGACCCCAATCTTCAAACTTGCCGGAACGCATCGCCCCCAGCAACCCCACCATTCCAATAAATTCTTAACAACAAAACGCGATTTTCTTGCGACATTCAGGTGTTAAATAGGGACACCAGACTAGGATTATTCAGTATCAATCCCCTCCCACATCTGCTCCAATGGGATTCGTTCTCCTGCCCGAGCTTCTTGCAACCCTTGTCTTAAACTGGCCTGAACATCCTCCACCGGGGTATCATCAGCATCCGCTTCATTGTCTTTAAAAATGTTCATAACAAACCCCCAAGCATCTCACCAATCCTAGCAAATTCTTCAGCCCCAAAACCAGAAACTCGGTGTCTTTGGAGACACCGGGTTTCTTAACTGCGGCAGACCTAACCCGTCACCAAAAATACCCGCTCATAATCCCCCACCAACCAAGTGGGCAACAACCCATGGGCGCTACTCAACCGCAACTGGTCCGGGGGACAGAGCAACATCGCCGCCAAGAAACATTGCAGCGACTTGGGACGGCTCATCCCCTGAGATAACTCCCCACGCAACTGCTCAAACAGCGACTGTTCCGCCCCCGTTCGCGCCAATCCTCGCAAACCACAGGCCATCAACCGACGCTGCACCTCACCCATGGGACCTCCATAAGCCCCCGCGAGCTGGTCCGCCGGCAAACTCAACCAATACTGACATAGGGCTTGCCGCGCCTGGCGTAACAACACCAACGCCGCCCCATCATTGGGATTCTGCCGCAACCGCTCAATCAACGTCGCCACCTGTTGCCCAAACTCAGGACTCGGCGGCTGCACTGACGGCTGCTGCTGCACCTTGCCCTCAAACACCGCTTCATAATCGGGCAATAACCAACTCGGGAGCCGCGTCGCCGCGTCCTGGACTCGTAATTGGTCTGTGGGGTAATACAACATGGCTCCCATCAGGGCATTCAAGGACTGGGGTTCCGTTAACCCCGCTCCCTTTTGGGTTAAGTCCTGCCGATATTGGGTTTCTTCGGGGGTTAGGGGTTGCTTCTGAACGCCACTGGTGAGCAGAATCCGATAGCCCCGTCCCAAATCCTCGTAATAGACTCGTTCTAATTCTCCTTGGGGAATGGTCAGCCAATAGTCCGCAAAGCGACGGCGAATTTGGCGCAATTCTCCTAGGATGGTGGCGTCGCTGGGGTCAATTTGGTAGAGATTCACGGTTCCTAGGAGGCGGTTGAGGAAACTGGTACTCAACACCGGCTCGTCGGGGAGGGAAGGGGGTGTGGCTTCTGAGGCTGGCTGACCCGAGACGGCTTTGGCGACTCCATCTGGGGGGAGAGCCGCTTCAAAGACCTCCCGGTAGTCTGCTAATAACCAGTCCGGTAGCCGCGTGGTTGGCTCTTGGATTTTCAGGGTTCCCGGTGGGAAGTAGAGGAATAAGCCCATCATGGCATTCACGTCCTGGGCATGACGGTTTTTCCAGGCTTCTGAGAGCTGTTGCCGGGTTTGGACTTCAATGTCCGCTAGGGGCTGTTTCTGGAAGCCACTGCGCAGGAGTTTCTTATAGACCCGACCTAGTTCACCGCTGTAGGCTTGGGCGACGGTCTCTAAGGGGTGACTGGCTAACTTGAGAATCAACTGATGGCGCAG
This sequence comes from uncultured Phormidium sp., assembly GCA_964644215.1. Taxonomy (GTDB): domain Bacteria; phylum Cyanobacteriota; class Cyanobacteriia; order Cyanobacteriales; family Geitlerinemataceae; genus Sodalinema. The sequence continues at coordinate 6,769 of CAZXWM010000132.1, read as the reverse complement.
GTTCCGCAGTTGTAGAATCACCTCGGCGTTGTCTGGGTCTGTGGTGTACTGGGTCAGGGCCTGGTCTAAGCCTTGAAGTAGGTCGGCGGGGAAGGAGCTTTGTAGAGGGGTTGCCCCGATAAAGGGACTGCCGCCCGTGGGGGACGCTGCTGTGGGGACTGGGTCTGGAGTCTCGGGGTCTGGGGACTGGGTCTCGAAGACGGCGGCATAGTCGGGGTAGAGCCAGTCCGGGAGACGGGTTTGGGCATCCCGGACTTTCATTTGCTCGACGGGGTAATAGAGCATGGCTCCCATGAGGGCGTTGAGAGCCTGGGGTTTCACGAGTCCTGCCCCTTGCTCCGTGAGCTGTTGGCGATAGGCCTCTTCCTCGGGGGTGAGGGGTTCTTGGCGAACGTCACTTTTGAGGAGGGCTTTAAATGCCTTGCCAATTTCGCTGTTGTATGCTAAAGGGAGTTGGTCTTCCGGGAGGGTGAGCCAGTACTCCACCAGTTGTCGCCGCAGTTGTCGCAGTTCCTCGATGATGGGCTGCTCGCTGGGGTCGATGTAGTAGATGTTGCAACAGCCGATGGTGCGGTTGATGAAGGCTTGGCTGGTGGGATGTTGCGCTTCTGGGGGCGGTAGGGGGCTGGAGTCGCTGGCGGGCAAGTCTCCGGCCACCAGTTGCTGCAATAGACTGCCGATTTTGGCGCTGAAGCCGCGACTGTCGAGGAAGGGCGGGGTTTGGGCCATGGCGGCCTGAATCTGTTGCCGTTTGGCTTGTCGTTTTTGCGGGTCTTGGGCGAGTTGGGCGGCCAGTTGTCGATAGTCGGCTTCGGTTTGGGCGATGAGGTCTGGTTGGCCGAGTTCTCGCAGTAGGGCTGCTGATTGGCGGAAGCGCAGTTCTGACCCCTCTAGGGCGACGATGGGCAGTCCCACGCGCAGGGGGTCGAGGACTGAGGCGGCGCCGGAGTAGGGGAAGGAGTCGAGATAGATGTCGGCTTGTTGTAGGGCTAGGCGCACGTCGGCGCGGTTGGGTAGGGTTTTGATGAGCAGGAGCCGTTTGGAGTCCACGTTGTGGCGTAGCAGGGCCTGTTGCATCTGTTGGAAGAAGGGGCGTTCGAGTTGGGGATGTCGCCCCCAGTTGGGTCCGAAGGGGTAGAGGACGAGGATACTGTTGGGGACTTGGGCCAGGAGTTTGGCCCAGCTGTCTCGCAGTTCGGGGTTGATTTTGCGGAAGTTGGCGCCGGAGATGAAGACGGTGGTGTCTGGAGCCAGTCCCCAGTTGGCGCGGTCGAGGCTGACGCTGGGGCGGTCGTCGTCGGTGGGGAATTGGAAGCAGAGGCCGGACCCCTCGATGGTGACGAGTTGTTCGCTGTATTGGTCGGGGTTGGTGGCGGTGAGGGAGCCGCCGATGTAGATATCGAGGTTGCGCATCCCCGTGGTGGTGGGGGCGGAGAGGCCGGTGGCTTGGATGCGTGCCAGGCGGTGCAGGCTCAGGAGGGTCAGGGGGTAGGAGCGGGCGGTGATGTTGGTGCCGATGAGCAGCACGTCCAGGTCGTCGGCCCGGACTTGGTTGACCATGGCTTGCAGGTTGTCGGCGGGGAGAGGGCGGACTTGGTCGGCGCAGGCTTGACAGTGCTGTTCGTAGGGATGGCCGGTGGTTTGCAGGGTGTAGAGGTAAATGTGGAATTGGTTGCGGTCGAGGTGTTGGAAGGCGGGCAGGGTGGTGAAGGTTTCGGCGCTGGGGAGGGTGTTGAGGCTGAGGATGCCGAAACGGATGGGCCGCTGCTGGGGCCGGGGGGGGAAGGTATGGTCGAGTTGGGCGCCTTGCTGTTCGAGGTATTGTTCGAGGAGGGCGGCTCGGGTTTCTTGGACGGGGCGTGAGTCACGACTGCTGAAGCAGAGGGGGGTGAGGTTGGCTAGGTTGGCGTAGGCTTTGGCGAGGAGTTGGCTGGCGGGGCTATTGGGTTGGCTGAGGCATTTTTGCTGGAGGTAGCTGGTCCAGTCGCTGAAGTATTGGTGGTAGTGGTCGACTTCTCCGAGGTCTTTGAAGAGGCGGGGGGACTCGAAGAGATAGGTGAGGTAGAGTTCGGTCATCCAGTTGGGGATGGGGGCGTTGTGGTACTGGATGTTGAATTGGTGGGGGTAGCCGTAGAGGGTGGCGCAGAGAAGGGCTTGCAGGGCGCCGGGGTGGTTGAGGCCTTGGCTGAGGGTTTGCCGCAGTTGGGCGATGGTGGTTTGGTCGTCGGGGCTGGGGGGTTCGTCACGGAGGCTGGTGATACGGAGGGTTCGATTGACTAGACCCAAATTGCCAACCCAACCTGCCCCTAGCTCGTTGTCTGAGGCGAGGTTGAGCCAGACTTGGGTGATGTGGTGACGAACATGGCGTAGGTCGTTGAGGAGGTCTGAGGACTCGCCTACGGAAACCCATTGGTCAACGTTATGGAGATATCGAGCGGCAATTTCACGGAAGGATGACCATTGTTTCTGTTTATGGAAGTCCCGAACCCACTCGATGGCGAGGAGAGCCTGAAGGGTGGACGGGTCTTCATGCTCACGGGCAAACCAAATTTTGACTTGCTGGTAGCAGAAGGTCCAGAGGTCTGGTTTTTGACTCAGGGTTGAGGTGGTGACTGAGCCGCTATGGGCACGGAAAAAGGCGAGACATTCGGGAATGTGGGCGACGAGAGGATACCGCTTACAGGTCAGAAGATAGAGGAGGATGTCGGTCCCCATCGCGTGGTCTGGAAAATCATGGATGGTGGGTGATGGGACTTCGAGTAAGACGTTATCCTGGAGGTCTTTGAGGCGAAATAGGGATGCTCCTGGAGAGTTGGGAACAACATAACCCTGATGAAAGAGGGAGTAGGTGATGTATTCGCGAGTGGAAAAGGTGGTGGGTTGGTTGCCGCGAAGGTAGCTGACCTTGCCTTTTCCGGGGGCTGTACCGATTTCTGCGGCGGTGTAAACGAAGCCGATTTCTGGGTTATTTTCTAAGTAGGGTAGGGTTTTTTCTAGGAAGGTGGGACTGATGAGGTCGTCAGAGTAAAGGAACTTGGCATATTGACCCCTAGCTTCTTCTAGACCTCGCATCCAGTTTTTGACGGGACCGAGATTTGTGTCATTCCGAAAGAGCCGAATTCGAGAATCACGCTTGGCATAATCCTGGCAAATTTCCCAAGTTCCATCTGTACTAGCATTGTCTGTAATAACCACTTCAAGGTCAGGCATTGTTTGGCGAAGTGCTGAATCTAAGCACTCACCAATTAGGTGTTTACGATTATAAACGGGAACTAGAAGGGTGACTAATGGTGTTTTCATCATTTTGTAATAGTTTGGGATAAATTGAGTCAATAGATTGGGTATAGCAAAGCTCTAAGTTAAAGCTTTGTGATTTGATTATAGTTTTTTGGCAAAATCATAAAAGCCTTCTAACACATAGTCTAGCATCTGTGGGTTTAGTCCAGGATAAACTCCCAACCAAAAAGTTTGATTCATCACAAAGTCCGTATTTTTTAATTCTCCAACAATCCTGTAGTTTAAATCAGTGTAGGCTGGCTGGCGCAGGATATTGCCACCAAATAGCAATCGAGTTGCAATGCGCCTATCTTCCAGGTGACTAATGAGATCTCTTCGAGAAAAGGGAGCCGTATTACGCACAGAAATAGGAAAGCCAAACCAGCTAGGGTCACTATTTTGGGTGGGTTCTGGTAATACGAATAAATCTTGCAAGTCATGAAGGCCTTGGCGAAGATGATGCCAATTTTGCTTTCGCGCTGTTATAAAACTAGGGAGCTTTTTCAATTGTGCAAGCCCTACGGCAGCCTGCATATCTGTGAGTTTCAGATTGTAGCCAATATGGGAATAGATGTACTTGTGGTCGTAACCAGGTGGCAACTCTCCCAACTGCCAACCAAAACGTTTGCCGCAGGTATTGTCTTGACCGGGTGGACACCAACAAGAACGTCCCCAATCTCTGAATGACTCAACTAAAACCTTCAATTTAGCTGAATTCATCAACACACAACCTCCTTCTCCCATGGTTATATGATGAGCTGGATAAAAACTTAATGTCGAAAGGTCACCAAAGGTACCTGTTAGCTGTTGATTGTATTGAGAACCAAGAGCATCACAGTTATCTTCAATTAGCCAAAGCTGATACTTATCGGCAATCTTTTTGACGGATTCTAAGTTAAACGGATTACCCAGGGTATGTGCCAAAATGATTCCTTTGGTTCGTTCACTAATCGCTTCTTCAAGCTGACTAACATCTACGTTATACGTTCCTAACTCAATATCCAGAAACACTGGAACCAATTGGTTTTGGATGGCTGGGTTGATGGTTGTTGGAAATCCAGCAGCTACTGTGATAATTTCATCGCCGGGTTCTAACCGTCTTTCACCAAGTTCTGGGGATGTGAGAGCGGAGAGTGCCAGAAGGTTGGCTGATGACCCTGAGTTACAAAGTAGGGCATGACGAAGACTGAACCAATCAGCAAATTCTTGTTCAAACTGGTCGGCATAACGGCCGGTTGTTAGCCAGAAATCTAGGGACGCATCAATGAGGTACGAGAGTTCCTCGGCATCAAATACTTTACCTGAAACGGGGATAGGGGTTTGACCAGGTATGAACTCTGGATTAGAAAATTCGCGTTCGTGAAATTTTTTAACAAGTGAGAGTATTTCTGCTCGTAGATTTTGATTGTTAACCATGATATTTAGAGGTTGTAGGCTGGATATCGATTGTGATTTTTTTGAAACCACGCTATTGTTTTCGAGAGACCTTGTTCTAAACTTATTGAAGCTCGCCAGCTTAGGACAGATTTAGATAGTTCGGGATTGCCGGATAACTCCCACAGTTCAGTATCCCGGTAAGGGTAAGCGCCAAACCTTGGCTTGGACTGACTGTTGGTTAGTTTGATAATATGAGAAACCAATGTCTTTACTGAAGTTTCTGTACCACTACATAAATTAAAGGTTCCACCGATTGCTTCTGATTCGGTTGCAGCTTGTAAAAAGCCACGCACAACATCCTCGACAAAAACAAAATCTCGTGTTTGCTCTCCTCCTGTTAGTTCAATATCTGCGTGAGCTAGGGCTGATACTATAGTTTGTGGTATTAAACGGTGAGGAGACTCAAAAGCACCATACACGGTAAAGGGACGTAAGGACACAGTGGGGAGATGATAGCGGTGATAGAAACTCTGGGTCATCAACCAGCCTGATGACTTAGATGCGGCATATTCTGACATGGGAACCGGGGGTTGAGTTTCCTTCAAGTTTTGACCTGAACCATACTCGAAACAAGACCCACAATAGACAAAACGATTGACCTGAAAATGCTTAGCAATATCAAGGATTTTCACTGTTCCTAAAACGTTCACTTGAGTCAGTTCAGCTGATGAGTTATGCTTCGGGTTAACACCAGCGGCAGCCAAGTGAAAAACAATATCTAAGGTCTCCAGTTGAGCAAAATCTTCAAGGTCTAAGTTGCAAAGGTTTCCATAAATAAAAGTTATCTTATCTTGGATATCCGATAGTCGCCAAACGTCGGATTTTTTCTGCGTCAAGACAAACGTTTTTGCACCTAGGTTGACTAGGGCATGAACCAAATGTGAGCCGATGAAACCAGTGCCACCAGTCACCAATACAGACTTATTCTCGAAGCTAGAGATAGCTGAACTACTTGAGAAATTCACGATACCAATCTATTGTTTTTTGTAAACTTGATGGCAAGTCAAATAATGGCGACCAATTTAACTGCTGACGAGCTTTGGCGGCGCTGAGGTACTGATGCCGAATCTCATGACTGGCTTCATTGCGAACGTCGGGGGTTAGTTCGGAGTCCATTAACGAGAGGATTTGTTCTACGAGTTGCAGCACGGTGACTTGAATCTCATTGGAGAAGTTAAAGGCTTCACCATAGAACTCAGGATGGTGGGACATTTTTTCGGCTAACAACATATAGGCAGCTGCGCCATCTTCGACATAGAAGTAGTCGCGGATGTACTGGCCGTCAGAACGGATGACTGGTCGTTGCTGACGGAGGATGGAGCGAATGGTTCCAGGAACAATGCGATTCCAGTTTAAATCTCCTCCCCCATAGAAGTTCCCACAGCGGGTAATTGCCACTGGAAGATTGTAGGTGACGGCGTAGCTGCGAGCGATAAGGTCGGCACAGGATTTGCTGACGTCATAGGGATGTTCGCCCTGGAGGGGACAGGTTTCGTTGTAGGGAAGTTGGGGAGCTGTTCCATAGGCTTTGTCTGAGGAGGCAATGACAATCTGACGGACGGTGGGACTGCGACGACAGGCTTCGAGTACACTCCAAGTTCCCTGGATGTTGCTCTCGAAGGTGGAGATGGGGTTGCGATTGGCGATGCCGACAATGGTTTGTGCGGCCAGGTGAAAGACGGTTTTGATTTCATACTCCCCTAAAGCCCGCTCCATTGTACTTTGGTCGCAGAGGTCTCCCCGGACGAGTTTGACTTGGGCAATGGCTCCAGAACGGACTAATTCTGACTGGGGAACGTCGTCACGCACTAAACATAGGACATCGGCGCCTACGGATAACAGGCGCTTAACGAGCCAGCTACCCACTAGGCCGGTTGCTCCGGTGACTAGGGTGGGTCTGTCTTGCCAGAATGGATGGGTCAAGGGGATTGGGTCTTGAGGTTGCCTCCGACAGTCTACCATTATGAGGACGGTCTCGGGGAGGTGGGGGGACTTGGGGTGTTACCACACTTTCCAGGGTGCATGGTGGCTATTCCAGAGGCTTTCGAGGAGCCGC
>CAZXWM010000131.1:0-10055 GCA_964644215.1 uncultured Phormidium sp. | reverse complement strand
CGAATTCGTTCGATGCTTTCCGAGGCGATTCCCGATAAAACTCGAAGCCCGCGCTGTACCCGATAGGGTCAGCGTCGGGTAGTTCACAGATTGATGCGTCAACCGCGAGGTAGACCCGTTCCCCCCCGACAACGACCCATGAGGCCCTCCTCCCCAAAATCAGCGATGCGATCGCCCCGTCAGCCCCAGCCCCGTCTCCCCCAATCTCGGCATCGTTCCCAATCCTGGCGACTTCGAGCGGCCCGATATCTAACCCGTCTAGAACAGGTCTCGGGCCGAGCCAGCGAGGAGTTACAAGCGGTCGTGGCGGCTCCCTCTCGGCTACGTCTGTTAGTGGTCTGGGCCGTGTTAGTTGCCGCAGGCTTAGGACTGACCGTAAATCTCTTTGCCCTACAAGTCCTAGACGGACAACGGTTTCAGGAGCAAGCCACGGCTCAACAACAACCTCGACCCCGTAGCCTGATCCCCCGCCGGGCGCTCATTGATGCGACGGGGATTCCCCTAGCCGTTGATCGCCCAACCTTTCGCCTCTACGCTCATCCGCAACTGTTTACCGAGTCCCCCGCCGAGATTGCCGCCGAATTGGGAGTTCTCTTAGACCGCTCTCCCGCTGAACTTCAGCAGCAGTTCACCCGCTCGGCTACCGGGATTCCTCTGGACAACTGGCTCCCTGAACATATTGCCGATCGCATTAATCGCCTGGGATTTGATGGCTTAGAACTGACCCCTTATTCCCGGCGTTTCTATCCCCAAGACGAGATGGCGGCCGCCGTGGTTGGTTATGTGGATTTTGATGGCCAGGCACGGGCGGGACTAGAACTTGCTCAAGCCGATCTCTTGCAACCCGATGTAGATTGGGTTGGAGAAGACCCTGCCGAAACTGGGATTATTGACCGTGCGGCCCCAGCCTTTGCCCGCTTTCAGAACCAGCGTCTGCAACTGACCCTCGATCACCGCTTACAAGAGACCGCCGAAGCCGTTTTAGCCAAGGCCATGGAAGACTCTCAGGCGAAACAAGGGACGGTCATTGTCATGGATGCTTGGGATGGCTCATTATTATCCTTAGTGTCGCTGCCCTCCTATAATCCCAATGAGTATCACGAGGCTCCCCTCGAACGCTTCCGCAACTGGCCCCTGACCGATTTATATGAGCCTGGCTCAACCTTCAAACCGATTAACGTCGCCATCGCCCTTGAATCTGGTGCGATCGAGCCTAGCGACACCTTTGATGATCCCGGACACATCATTGTCGATGGTTGGCCCATCTCCAACTATGACTATGCCTATGCTGGCGGACGAGGGGAACTCACCTTAACGGACATTTTGCGCGATTCGAGCAATGTGGGCATGGTCCGCATCATGGAGCGCATGGCAGCCAGTGATTATTATGATTGGTTGCAACGGGTGGAGTTGGGTGAACCGACCCAGATTGATTTACCCTCGGAGACGCCAGGTGATCTTAAGACTCGCCAGGAGTTTCTTGGCTCGCCGGTTGAGGCCGCAACCACCTCCTTTGGGCAAGGTTTTGCCATTACCCCGATTCAGTTAGTTCGCCTCTATGGTAGTTTAGCCAATGGCGGCTATTTGGTGACGCCCCATGTGGTGCGCGGACTAACGGACACCGCCGGCCGGATACAGCAGGAACCCAAACGTCCGCAACGGGTTCGCATTTTTTCTGAAGATACCGTCCAAGCGGTGGTGACCATGATCGAAGATGTTGTCGAGGCGGGAACCGGTCAACGGGCTAAAATTCCGGGGTATCGGATTGGCGGTAAAACGGGTACGGCGCAGAAAAGTTTAGCAGGTGGGGGCGGCTATTCCAATTCGGCGGTGGTGGCGAGTTTTGTGGCCATTTTCCCCTTAGATAATCCCCGCTATTTGGTATTTGTGGCGGTGGATGAACCGATTGGCGGCTCCGGGGGACAGCTGGCTGCTCCCGTTAGTAAGTCAGTCATCGAACGGATGATTAGCCTCTATCAGATTCCTCCCAATTGAGACGAAATTGAGGTAATGGTGATGTTAAATCGGGTGCGTGTTGCGAAAGATAAAGCGGATTTGGTGCGATCGCTGCTACGTCAGGGGGAGATGACGACAGCCCCTTTTCCCACCTATGCTGATATTTTGGCCTTTGCGGCGGCGTTAGGGGCTAAACGTCAGCGGCGATCGCCCGTTGGGGCCGCTGTCAGCCGAGAACCAACGCCAGTCGCCCTCGATATTTTTATTTCCCGAGGCTATGATCGCTTAATTCAATTGTTGGCGATCGTCTCAACGGAAAATGCGGCTATTCTCTCCCCCAGCGACACCGAAGCGGAAGCCCAACGGGTGGCCATTTTCGAGGAATATGCCAATGGCGGGTTAGAAATTTTGCAAGGGGAATTACGAGGGGTGATCGACTATACGGAACACCTCTTGTTACTGCTGACGTTTGAATCGAACCCCGATCAACCTGATCCCGATGGCTTTGATTTACGGCGTTTTTTATAGATTGTTTTTTGTAGATTCTGTCGAAACAGCCCAAAACCAATAAGAGACGGCTCGAAAAAGCCGCCTCAAAAGTGGAATTGTATTCGAGTTAAGGCAATGTCAACATTACATTGCCCGCGATCGCGATCTCGACTAAGCCGCCCACTTCGCAGACACGAGTTCAGCCAAATCAACCACCCGTTGACTATAGCCCCATTCGTTATCGTACCAAGCGACAACTTTGATGAGATCTCCATCCATCACTAAGGTGAGGCTCGAATCCACCACAGAGGACTCATGAGTCCCTTTGTAATCCGAGGACACCAAAGGCTCATCGCTATAGCCAAGAATCCCTTTCATGGAACCATTAGCCGATTCATGTAGCACCTCATTCAATTGTTCGGTGAAGGTTTTGCGCTCAACCTGTGCGACGAGATCAACAACCGAGACGTTGGGGGTGGGAACCCGCAGCGCAATTCCGTTCAGCTTCCCTTTCATTTCAGGAATCACCAACGCCACGGCTTTAGCCGCACCGGTGGAGGTGGGAACGATGTTCATGGCCGCCGCACGAGCGCGACGGACATCCCGGTGGCTCGAATCGAGTAACCGTTGGTCTCCGGTGTAGCTGTGGGTGGTGGTCATCGTCCCTTTGATGAGGCCGAAGTTTTCATGCAACACCTTGACGACGGGAGCTAGACAGTTAGTGGTACAACTGGCGTTGCTGACCACATTGTAGTCTTCATGTTTATAGGTTTCGTGGTTAACCCCCATGACAAAGGTGCCAATTTTGCCACCTTTACCTGGAGCGGTAATCAGAACCTTCTTAGCGCCAGCTTGTAAGTGCTTGGATGCGCCTTCTTCTGTGACAAACACACCTGTAGACTCGACCACTAAATCAATGTCCCACTCTTTCCAGGGTAGATTGAGGGGATTGCGATCGCTGACGCATTTAATCGTCTTGCCATTGACAATAATCGAATTACTATCCGAGCTGACCTCGGCATCCAACTTGCCGAGCATGGTGTCATACTTGAGCAAGTGTGCATTCGTTTTCGGGTCAGAGGTGTCGTTGACCCCCACAATTTCTAACCCGCTATTGTCACGGGTTAACCAACAACGCAAAAAGTTGCGTCCAATACGTCCAAAACCATTAATTGCTACTCTAATCACCTTGTTTCCTCCTAACAGCGATCGCCCACCAAATCGATAAACGGGCTTGACGTTACAATCGAGCTATAATGCTCGCTTACAGATCTTCAATCTTGACAGACTGAACCTCCTGCATCGTTGAGAACGAGTGCAAACGAGAGCCTAAACCGGCCGCTGTGTGACCAGACGGGTGATATCTCTCGTTTGATCGCCTCTACAGGCAGTTTTTAATCCAGTTGATGTCCCGAATGACACTGCATCTGAGTGTCTGGGGTCAACAAGTCGTTATGAAATTTTCGTGACGCAGTTCGGTGACTCTGACCTACATCTACCGGCCCAATACAGCATGACTATCGGGCTTGTCTGCTATCCTATCTGCTCTCCTTACCATTCTCCAACCACCTGGCTCTTAGGGCATGGTGGTAGTATTCTGGCAAGTCTAGGTAGCGCCTCTCATCATATCGCAAAGCCTGTCCGTTTCGGGATTATTTTTAGGCGAACGAACCGATAGGGGTCAACCCCGAGTGACAGCGACCCGCCCCGGCCAAGAGGCGGGAAAATTGCTCGGATTGAGCCGCCAGGGTTATGAAAGCTAGTCTTAGATGACTCGAACCCCTAAGAGAGCAAGCCACAGTCTTGGCTCAACCCGTTAAACCGGGCGGCTAAGCCGATTCGAGCAAGAGTCGTTTGGGTTCTGAGTCAGGACGGGATATCATAGCCGTCAACCCCAGAGGTCCGGTTGGATTGAAGAGCATCGGCTTCAAAGACCCGAAGCTTGACTGTGAAATCCTTGGGCCATCTCTTGCCCATCTGGGTAAGAGCCATGGTGTTTAATTTGTTCAAAGTCGTATCGCAAAATAACAATACCTGATATGATGTCGCGTGTTATCGGTACGGTGTGGTGTGTTAGGAGCGAAAATGCCGGATTCTGTTGATTTCAGCGGCAAGCCATTTCATTTCATCGGCATCGGTGGAATTGGCATGTCTGCTCTCGCCTACGTTCTAGCGAAGCGCCAGCTTCGGGTCTACGGTTCGGATCTCAAGTCCAATCACATTACCCAACGATTACAAAAACTGGGTGTTCATATTTTCTGGGAGCAAAACGCCAAAAATCTGGAGGTATTTAGCTCTCAAGCCGCCGGAGATCCCGCCTGGGTTGACCCCGATACCTCCACTTCGGCGATCGCCGATAACCGTCTGCCCCAGGTAATTTGCTCAACGGCGATTAACCCCAACAATGCTGAATATCGAGCGGCTGTTGCCCTAGGTTGTCCGATTTTCCACCGCTCAGATGTCCTAGCCGCTCTCATCGACAGCCACCACAGCATCGCGGTAGCCGGAACCCACGGCAAAACCACCACCAGTAGTTTAATCGGCTATCTACTCCTCGAAGCGGGTCTCGATCCAACCATTATCGTGGGTGGTGAAGTCGAAGCTTGGTCAGGAAACGCTCGCCTCGGAAGCAGCCCCTATCTGGTAGCCGAAGCCGATGAATCCGATGGTTCTCTAGTGAAATTTGAATCCCAGCTGGGTGTGATCACAAACATCGAACTGGATCATCCCGATCGCTACGAAAGCCTAGAGGAAGTAACGGGCATTTTCCGCACCTTCGCCCAACGCTGTCAAACGACGGTTGGCTGTATCGATTGTGAGGTCGTCCGCGATCGCCTCAAACCGGACATTACCTATAGCCTAGATCGAACTCGCGGCGCCGATTACAGCGCTGATGCCCTAGACCTGTCCGCCGACGGAACCCGAGCGCAAATTTGGGAGCGAGGCAGCCAACTCGGAGAATTGCACCTGGGACTGTTAGGAAAACATAACCTCAGCAACGCCTTAGCCGCTATTGCTGTGGCGCGATCGCTCGGAATCGGGTTTGACACCATCGCCCAAGCCCTAACGAGCTTCCAAGGCGCTAGACGTCGCTTTGAGCTACTCGGCATTGCCAACCAAATTCACTTCATTGACGATTACGCCCATCATCCCAGTGAAATCGCGGCAACCCTGTCAGCAGCGCGTCTTCAGGTGGATGGCTCTAGCCACCCCAGTCAACGGCTGGTCGCGATTTTCCAGCCCCACCGCTACAGTCGCACCCAAACCTTCATCCAGGAGTTTGCGGCGGTCTTTGCTGAAGCCGATCGCGTCGTCATTGCCCCCGTTTACAGTGCCGGAGAAGCGCCAATTCCCGGTGTCAGTAGTGACCATCTGGCCTCGGCGATCGCTGAGTACCACGATCAAGTTTACGCTCAGCCCACCCGAGCGGATTTAAAAAACTTTCTCCGTAATTTCCTCCAACCTGGCGACTTAGCGTTATTTTTAGGTGCAGGCGATCTCAACGGGATCGTTCCCGATTTACTAGACTGGCATCGCCAAGTCGAACGTGAGCATGATCCCGTGCAATCTTCCCGTTCCTAGCTATCTCTGAGCGATGATGATGTTTTCTCCTTCAAGCCCGCCACTATCAATGGACTCGAGCGATCGCACCCCCATTCATATCCTGGGTGCGAAATGTCCGGTTTACCGGCAAATTTCCCTAGCCAAAATGACCACATTACGGGTGGGAGGACCGGCTGAGTGGTACATAGCGCCACGCCGTTTAGACGACCTCTATGGAGCGTTGAATTGGGCCAGATCCGAAGGCTTCCCCGTCACCATCCTCGGAGGTGGCTCGAATCTGCTGATTGGCGATCGCGGCATTTCAGGATTAGTCGTTAGTACCCGCTATCTACGAGAGTTACATCTCGATGAGGTCTCAGGAGAAGTGACCGTAGCGGCGGGCTTCCCATTGCCCAAATTAGCCTGGCAACTCGCGAACCATGGTGTGACTGGTTTCGAGTGGGCCGTGGGCATTCCCGGGACGGTGGGTGGGGCGGTGGTCATGAATGCGGGCGCTCACCGCAGTTGTCTGGCGGACAGTTTACGTCAGGTTGAGGTCTTAGAACCTGATGGTCGGCTGGTTACGCTGCCTCGCTGTGCCTTGGACTACAATTATCGCACCTCTTGCCTGCAAGGCTCATCCCGCCTAGTGTTACAAGCAACGTTACAATTGCAGCCTGGGGAGGATTCAGGCTTAGTCCGACAGCGGACGGATAAGGATCTCAAACAACGACATCGAACCCAACCCTATCACCGCCCCAGTTGTGGCAGTGTCTTCCGTAATCCTAAGCCCCAAGCTGCCGGCTGGCTGATTGAACAAGCGGGCTTGAAGGGGTATCGTGTCGGAGGTGTCCATGTGGCCCAGGAACACGCCAACTTCATCCTCAATGGCGGCCAAGGGACGACTCAAGATGCGATCGCCGTCATCCGTCATGTCCGAGAAACCGTGCGACAGGTTTGGGATGTGCAACTGCAACTCGAAGTCAAACTCCTGGGTGAGTTTGACCAGGATGTCAGCGATTTTTTGTAACCGAGGCGCTGCGATGGCACAATGAGTCGTACTTGTAATTAATTTGACGCGAGACTTTTAAGCACGATGGCTAAACAACAAGGACAAGGATTTGGATTTGGCTTAGGCAAGATGAAAGAACTTGCCGCCGCCTTCCAAAAAGCCCAAGAAGTTCAAGAAGGGGCAAAACGTCTTCAAGAAGAACTCGATGAACTAGAAATCGCCGGCCAGTCTAGCGATGGCCAGGTGACGGTTGTCCTCAGTGGCAACCAAGAACCCCGACGGGCCGAAGTCTCAGACGAGGCCCTCAGCCAAGGTGCAGCGGCAGTCTCGGACCTCGTCACCGAAGCGATGAAGGATGCTTACAGCAAATCCACCGCTACCATGCGCGAGAAGATGGAAGAACTCACCGGGGGTCTCAATCTCCCCGGAATGTAAGTTCTGGCATTACCCAGGTCTTCTCACCCCATCAAGGCTGCCTTGGGAGGCTTGATGGGGTCTCTCTGCGGGGAGATTCCCAAGCATCCGTTCAGCCTTAGATGGCACAATCGCAACAGATCGCAACAGATCGCAACTACGATGGCATATCATTTACTCTTTGTCTGTTTGGGCAACATTTGCCGATCGCCCTCCGCTGAAAATATCATGCGCCACTTAGTGGCCCAGGCCGGGCTTGAGGAGCAAATTATCTGTGACTCCGCCGGAACCTCGAGTTATCACATTGGCAGTCCTCCTGATGCCCGAATGCGCTCAGCGGCGAAGAAGCGAGGCATTCAGTTAGTCGGACAAGCCCGCCAGTTCATTCCAGCGGATTTTGAGCAATTTGACTTAATTTTGGCTATGGATCGCGATAACTATGCCGGGATTATGGCCCTCGATCGCCAAGGAATCTATGGCGATCGCGTGCGGATGAGCTGCGACTTTTGCCGTCATCACAGCCTCAAGGAAGTACCAGATCCCTACTATGGTGGTGCAGAAGGCTTTGATCGCGTGATTGATCTCCTCCTCGATGCCTGTGAGGGCTTGTTAGAGGAGATTCGCCCCAAACTCGACTAACGTTGAATTAAGACAAAAATTGAGACGGCTAACACGAAGTAACCAAAGGCTTTTTGCAGGTGAGAGGCATCAAGACGATGACTCAGCAGGGCACCGGCGTAGGTTCCCACACTGGCCGCCAGGGTGAAGGAAATCATCAGTCCCCAATCGAGGGATACTTGGTCTAAATAGCCGAGAAAGGCGGTGGCCGACTTAAAGGCAATAATCAGCAGTGAGGTGCCGATGGCCTCCTTCATCGGTGTTCCGCCCAATAACACCAGGGCCGGGATAATCGCAAAGCCGCCACCAACGCCCACAAAACCGGTGATAATCCCCACTAAGAGTCCTTCGAGGGGAATCATGAAAATCTTAGCGAACGAGGGGGATTTGGGGGGCGAGAGAGCCGGCTCAACCGGCTCAGCTTTGCTGTCTTTGCGTTGTCCCTTACGAATCATCAAAATGCTGGCCAGGAGCATGACGATACCAAAGGCCACCACTTGTATGGTTTCGGTAATAGCGGGGAGTTCGGCCAGTTTGGCCCCGGCGTAAGCCCCCACCATGGCCGCTGGGGCAAAGGTGAGGGCAAGTTTGAGGCTAACATTGCCGGCCTTGGCGTGGGGAATCAGTCCCAGTAAGCTGACGGTGCCGACGATGAATAAACTAGCGGCGATCGCCTCTCGCGGCGATAACCCCATGACGTACATGAGGATAGGAACCGCCAGAATCGAGCCACCTCCGCCGAGGAGTCCGAGACTAATGCCAATCCCGAGGGCTAAGATATGTCCGAGAATCCAAATGATATCCATCAGTTAGGCAGGCACGTTACCACAGCTTTGGTTGGCGGGAACAGCCTCGGCGATTTTCTTGGGATTGGGTAGGTTCAGGTTTGCCATCAGTTCGATAAACCCGGCGCGATCGCGGCCAACAAAGCGTGGGTTATGGCGTTTTTCTTCGCCAATCGTCGAGACGGTACGACCTCGGTAATCATGGCCGGGATAGACGAGGGTACTCTCGGGAAGGGTGAAAAAGCGCTGGGTGATGACATCATAGAGGGTTCCGGCGTCACCACTTTGGAAGTCTGTCCGTCCACAACCACGAATCAGTAGGGAATCGCCGGTGAGCAGGTGGGTTCCATTGACGAGATAGGCCATGTGGCTGTCGGTATGGCCCAAACTGGCGATCGCCTCGATTTTGACGTCTCCGAGGGGTAGCTGTTCGCCATCTTTAATGAAGCGATCGGCACAACTGGCTTCAGCGTTCTCGGGGACAACCCCCTGACATCCGGTTCGTTCACGCAATTTCCCGGTTCCGGTAATATGATCGGCGTGAACATGGGTTTCTAAGCCATAGCGTAACGTCAGATCGAGTTCCTTGAGCAATTGTAGATCCCGTTCGAGTTGTTCAAGAACGGGATCGACGAGAACCGCCTCGCGAGTCTCCTCATCGGCGATGAGATAGGTATAAGTGGACGTATCCGGGTCGAAGAGTTGACGGAATAGCATAGTTGGTTTAGAGGCAAAAGGAAAAAAGCAACAGGATACAATAAGAGTAATAGACAGTCAAGTACAAACAATAGAAATCAGCAATACCCTTCTATAGCAAGAATTGTATTGGCTAATAATGTCCTACTTACTCTGTCTAATTACTCCTGAAGAGCGATTAGCTCAGCGAGAGCTTGTATTTCTTGACTGATAATCTGCTTGTCTGGTTATAGGATAGCATACATCCGTTACATCAGAAGGAATTTTTGAGAAGCTTCATTGATTCAAAGGATTGACTTTGCTGTTCAAGGTGAACGGCTAAGACATCACAAGCCAGGTCACAGAGAGAGAACACCACGGGATTGGCGATGCGGTAATAGACATTAACCCCTTGTTGTCGGCGTTCAACGAGTCCCGCCTGAGAGAGAATCTTGAGATGCTTAGAGACGTTAGCTTGTCCGAGTTCCGTAGACTGAATAATCTCGGAGACATTTTTCTCCCCTTGTTTAAGGCTACAGACAATCTGTAAGCGACTCACCTCA
>CAZXWM010000130.1:0-10150 GCA_964644215.1 uncultured Phormidium sp. | reverse complement strand
TAGCGGTAGTCCTCCGAAGGAAGAAGCGATGATGGCGATCGCCCTCAACCGCATTTACACCCCCATTTTGCGGCAACAAGTCTCGGAAATTAAGGACTTTTTCCTACCGATGGAAGCCTTGAGTTACAAGGCGGCGATTATCTCCATTGATAAAGCCTATCCGGGGCAGGCGCGACGGGCAGCGTTAGCGTTTTGGAGTGCTTTACCTCAGTTCACTTATACCAAGTTTGTGATTGTGGTGGATAAGGAGATTAACATCCGTGACCCCCGCCAGGTGGTGTGGGCCATTACCTCGAAAGTTGATCCAGTTCGGGATGTGTTTATTCTGCCGAATACGCCCTTTGATAGTTTAGATTTTGCCAGTGAGAAGATTGGTTTGGGAGGCCGTATGGGCATTGATGCCACCACGAAAGTTCCGCCGGAAACGGATCACGATTGGGGGGAACCGCTGGAGTCGGATGAGGATACGGCGGCTATGGTCGATCGCCGTTGGGCGGAGTATGGCCTCGCGGATATCAATTTGACGGATGTCGATCCCAATTGTTTTGGCTATGAAATGCCAAAACAATCGTGACGGGCGTAGGGGCGCAAACTGTTCGCCCTACAATTGGGTATCTCATCCAACAAGTCAATTAGGGATTGGGGGGATTACGGAAGACAAAGCCTCCAGAGGTGCGCTCCCATGCCGAGCATGGGAACGAAGCCTGGTCAAGTCCTTACCACACTCGCCAACAATGATCTCCCCATTTTTTACGAATGGTATTGCGTAAATTGACAAAGAGGGTATCGTTGTTTTTGAAGTTGCCAGTCATGCAGCCAGAGGTGAAGCGATGGCAATTTTCTTGGAGTAAATGATAGTTGCGCGAGTTACCGACTTCTGCTTTAGCCCGTTGAGCAACTAATTCATCCCCAATCGCTCGGGTGCTATCGCCATAACAAGCCACCCAGATGCTGTAAGAACCTAAATTTCGGTTTTTGAGAAACTGCTTCCGGTTGACAACCGCGATTTTACCGCCAGTGGCTTTGCCCTGAAGTTCAACAATTTTGCCATTGCCGATGTAGATTCCGGTATGTTCAACTGTGGCTGTTGAAACTCCAAGATTGCAGTATACAATTGAGCCGATCACGGGTTTGGTTTTTCGCCTTAAGTAATTGTCAATCATTTCTTCCCCCTGAACGTAGCTGGGAAGTAATTTGGCAAAGTTGTTGATATCAGACCAAAGTTTCTTGGGCATGGGTATTTTTGAGTAAATTGGATGAAGGTAGATGCTCAAGAGTCGGAAGTGATAGGCGATCGCCCCTTCCAGATGGGGATGGGCGATCGAGTTGGTTAAGTCTAATTGTAACTATTCAGGGGGCAGAAGGAGGACAGAGAGCGGTTCAGAACGCAAGACCTGAATCAAAAACTTCAACACGGTGCGTTCCTGCAACCTGGCTGGTGACGGCTGCCCACAACCAGCCAGGAGCGTTCTCGGGATTGTTGCCGTCACCGTTGTTGTGACTCCAACTGGTTTCATCCACATTAGCTTGATCGCTGGCCATGACATAGGCTCGGGCTTGATTGGCCACCTGGCTGAGTTTCTGGCTGACTCGTTGACCGATGCGGTTCACACGAACAATGCTCAGGTGCTACTTGCCACAGGTCTCACATTAGGTTACCTGATTATGCCTCAGACGATAGGCTCCACTTAGCAGAACTACCAGACTTTGGAGACGTTCTCCGTAACCGCTGGGGTTGATGTCATTAGGCAACTTGGCGCGAGTGATGTGACCGCAGCACTGGCAGGTCAGGCTGTGAAGTCTGTGTTCCCTTACTACTGGAACCACCGGAAGAATTTCCACAATTTAGTGCCGGTAAGGCTGGGGGTCTTCTCCCGTCAGAGGGGCTTGGCAATGATGGCAGGTCTCGGGCTGATGCTCGATCATCCCGCTGCATTGACTCGGCTCATCTAAGTGTCATCCAAATCCTTTGCGTCCTTTTTGCCCTCCCCGTTTGCCTTGGCTTCCTTGTGTCGGCCCTGCTACAAACCCCGGAAAAGTCTCAGCATCTGAAGGCTGGGACTTCTAGGTTTCTCCCACTATAGTCAATGGTAATGTCCCTGTTACTCAGGAATTTCTAAGATCGGCAACCTGGATTATTAATTGTTTTAACCCTTGCCCAGTCTTGGTTTCGCCGTGGGATAAGTTTGGTTTTGTTGCGTTCTTGATTAAGATGGTGTTAGAATGACCGGCATGGGAAACGCATCGCATAGTTTCTGTCTTCTCAACCAAGTGGAGAGGGTTTCCAGCCTAGATTGGGCGGGGAGTCAATGAGTTGCGACTCAAGCGTTCCGACAGTTTTTCGGGTGCAACGGTGTCAACCAAGTAGAGAGGGTTTCCAGCCTAGATTGGGCAGGAGATCACTGAAGAGGAATGATGAGCCAAGAAAGACAAAATGTGAATTTAGCGATTCAGTCTGCTTCAGCTGGATTAGCATCACAGGGAGTTTACATTTGTGACCAAGGCGAAGAGGTCATGTCACCTCGATGCAATCTAATCAAAGTCAAAGACTCGATCAGGCGAGTTCAACCCCATGATGGGGGGGTGGATATCCAAGAACAATTCACCCTAGAACACAATGAGGAAAATTTTATAAAGTTAGTAGAAAAATTTGGTTATAAGCATATATTCGATTTAGACGGTAATCTTAGCTTTGGCGGTAAGCTCGATGCTAGTGCCGTACGAAAAAGAATCAATATTACCAATATTATCACTGCATTATTTCTGCCAGAAATTAATATTGGGGGGAAATTCAGCCGTGCAAGCGAGACCCATCACGAATCGGAAACAAGTAACCGTCTAGAAACTAAATTCAAGTATTATTCAAAAGTTCATCTTGCGATTATTCCTGTAGATGCCTGCACTTTGAAAGAAAGTAATATTCAACTTGATGATGATGCCTTGGATGAGTTAAAAAAAATTGACAGGCTGTTGAGTAACAGAGATACCAACGATCCGGAAATCAGCCAAGCTTGCAAAAACTTTTTTCAGCAATATGGATCCCATGCTTTTCTAGGAACGATTACCTTTGGCGGCATTTATATTTTCTCCTCGTCTACGCAGGACTTTGTTGGCAAAGACGAAAATGAAATTAAACGTATTGTAAATAAAAAATTGGATCAAACACTTGGCTTAAGAGGTGGTTGTGATACTGAGTCAGATGTCAAAACAACTGTCGAAGAAAAACGAGATGATTCCGAAAATAAAATGGAAGCCAATCGTACAGAAAAACGAAGCACCCAAGCCAATCTTAATGGGAGCGAAGAAGACTGGTTTGAAAATCAATCTGAGAGTTCCGAAATAGTAGAAAAAATTGCCTCAACTGTTCGGTTGGGAACCAGGACAATTGGTGGAAATGTTTTAGATGGTGACAATCTCCAAGCGTGGAAAAATACATTAAGAGATCCCCAAAACTTAGCGGTGATTAACCGAGATATGAAGCCCATTGCAGTCTGGAAACTTATTGTTTACAATCATTCAACAGAATTTGAAAATTCGTTTCAACTGGTAAAACAACTCTATCAAGAGTGGAGACAGGTTAGTGGTTGTGACGAGCAGTTTGATGATCGTGATGCGATTCATGGTTTTCGAGATGCCTTACAATACAAAATATCTAGCTGGATTGAAAAAGGAGACTTCACAACTCAACCTTTAAAAATTCTAGAAGAAATGAGGCAGCGAATTGAAAACGGCAACTTTAAGAAAAAATATTGGGCACAAGACTTTCTATCTGACCCAAAACTCCAAGAATATTTACTACAACATATCCGAGTGAACAAGGATCAGGATCGTGAGTCTAGACATTGGATGAAGCGATTGCTAACACCGCAAGATGCTGGGGATATAAAAGAGGGGGTTCATGAAAAATTAAAAGATGTGTTTTCTTGGCAAAAAGATAAACCTTTACTGAGTATTGATAAATCCGTCAATCCCTTTAAAGGGTTTAGAGATAGTTTTTCAAAGATTGTAAAGCGGGTAACTCTGGAACCATTTAATCCAGAAAAAGAGGAACTGGATTTGGAACAAATAATTACACGCTTACGCTCTAGCTTGAAAGAGCAAGATCCTATGAGTGAGCTATATTTGTCAGTGTTGCTGTTCCCCTTCGACTACGACCCCGTTAAAAATATTTTCAAAAAATCGTTAAAACCGGAAGATTATAAAAAGTTAGAAAATCTGATCGAGGAGTCATCAAAGAATCTGCTTGGGAGCGAAGCGAAAGAATCTTCTGTGGAGAAAAAAGAAGCCCATCTGCTGCTGAAATTGATTGAGAACATTGAGGTTGGCGAAGAAGATAGAGCCGATACTTTTATCAAGAAAACCATCAAGGGGAAAATCGAGTCTAAATCGGCAAGGAGGATCATCAAAAAATTCAATATTAAATTATTGAGTGAACGCCAAAATGCTATCCAGGAATTAAATTATATTATTCAAGACAAGCCTCGAATCGAGCAAAAAACTAGCGGTGTAAGATTAGAGGATGTACTAAAAAATTCACTGGAGTATTTACCGAAAGATAAACCACCTAATGCTCACTCGGAACCTTCTCCTGAGTTAAAAGAAATGCTCAATTATTTAGGATTGAGTCAGTGTTATCCTGAAAAATTGGGTAGACAAGAAATTTATCAAGTTACCGAGGCTTCAATGAAGGAGGACATACTGACTAAACCGGAGCAATTAACTCAAGATTTTATTGCCAAGCTTCTGTCGTTCAACTATGAAGCGCGACAATTAAAGATGACCATAGAGAAAGATAAGCATAAGGACAACGGCGAAGTTGAAGATTGGTTGTAACTCAGTTGCCGCGGCCCTTATGTAGCTAGAGAACCCTATTTTTTAATTGGAGAGCAAACGTGAATTTACCCCAACCTAAAATACATCCTCTCGATGTAGTCACATCCACATTTCTCTGCTGTAGTCCGACTATTCGGCAAGATTTGGTTCAAAGACTTTGGGGTTGTAAATTAGCAATTCCTCTGATCATTCAAGATCGAAATCAGCAACAACGGCAACAATTATTTCTGTGGTCACTGCGGTCTTTAGTGTTCAACTGGAAAACTAGGCAAGGAGAAGAGTTGAAATACCAAGAAACTTCCATTGCCAAGCATCAAGTGACTACCGTGAGCTTTATTCGCTTAGACCAATCGGAAATCTCAAAGTCCGATCTACTCAATCGAGTCATTGGCGGAGCTGAAAACCCCCACCCCATTTTCTTTCACCGCAATTCTATAGGCTCTACGAGCAACCGTCAACTGGCAGAAGGAATGGTGGAGTTGGCATGGTATTTACCCAAGGGTGATGCAGAGGATAATTTTGAAGACATCATTTCTTTTGCCAACCTTCGAGGGGATGCGCGTCAATATCCTCACCAGTTAAAATTTATCGCCCAACTCTCATCGATAGTGGTGATTTTTTCCTCAGCTCAAGAGTTGGCAGAAACAGGAGCCGATATAGTGGAAGAAATTCTGGGAAATCAGAAAAAAGTTATGATTCTGCTGACGGATCGAGAACTGACCGATGACGATAAACAGTCTTTCAAACGTTTTTATGCAAAATTTGAGGATTGGATTCCTAAAGTGGCAATTAAGCCTCTCGCAGGCCAAACCTTGCCAGAGATGACTGACTGGCTTTGGGAAACTTTAAAGCTAGAAGAAATGGGCTTGCTTGATAGTCCTATAAGTTTAGAGGCAGTAACTCGACGACAAACAGCAATGATGGTGGATGAGCTAGATCCAGATTGCCAAGGGGGAATTCAGCAAGCAAATAGAGTTTTGGGTATGATTCGAGATTGTGAAAAAAGTCGGCGCAAACAGGAATTTCTGCCCCTGCAAGGACAACTCTGGAAAGATTGGTCGGAAGCAGAAAAAGAAGTTTATCGACGTAAAAACAAACCTTCAGATCAAGAAACCATTGCTTATGGAGACAAACAAGAAGAAGTGAAGCAAGAATGTCGGGAGAAGCAATTTGAGATTGTTGAAAATAGCCTTTCCCCGGTAATGGCGGAGTTTTTGATCACATTATTAAAGGAATCTAACCCTGTAAAAGAATACTTTGTTCGGTGGCTAAAACTGGGACTCGATGAAATTTCCCGCCAAGAATTGCCTCATCTATATGCTTTATATCGCGAAAAAATGAGCAAAATCGAAAAGGCGAATCCTGCTGAAAGAGAGAAAATCGGTCAAGAATTAGAAAGCCTGGATAAACAGATTTTACATTGGTCTTTTGGCCTAGAGCATTTAATGCGCGAGATGGGGCAAATGTATGAAGCAGTGATGGCTCGTCCTCAGTCTGAGAGAAACTCAAACATTAATCGCTTGCCAGAAATTGCCGTCGATTTACTACTGAGTGGATATCCCATAGAAATTATGGACGGGGATGTGAGTTCCGTGCCTGTTACCTGGGTTCAGGCAGTGATGACAGAACTTAATCAACGCCTGCGTGATCCAGCAACCGAAAAAGATTCGCGCATTGCGGTCTTGTCAACTCTAGGAATTCAAAGTTCGGGAAAATCGACTTTGCTTAATACTATGTTTGGGCTGCAATTTGCGGTTAGTGCTGGTCGCTGTACTCGTGGGGTTTATTTCCAGCCAGTCAAGCTGGAAGAAAAACTGCGGAAAGCACTCAATGTTAACTATATTTTTGTGGTCGATACAGAAGGCTTAAAAGCACCAGAGCTTTCCTCCAAGTCAACTCGCAGCCATGACAACGAGCTTTCTACCTTTGTGATTGGGTTGGGGCATCTGACCTTACTTAACATGATGGGAGAAAATAACACTTATTTGCAAGAAATTTTGCCCATCTCTGTTCAGGCTTTCTTGCGAATGGAGAATGTGGGTTTAGCTCCTCAATGTAAAGTGATTCATCAAAATGTCGATCCTCCCTCAGAAGATAAATTACTGAACCAACGTCGAATTCTGGAAAGCCAACTAGACGAGTACACAAAAATCGCCTGTAAATCGGAAAGGCAGCCCGAAAAGCTGTTTCAAGACATTATTCAGTTTAATGCTAACCAAGATATTAAATACTTGCCTGGATTACAGGAAGGAAACGGCCCAATGGCTCCTGTGAGTCCTGGGTACAGTAAAGGGGTGAATGAGCTGAAAAAAGAGATTATTTTTTCAGCAAAAAATTTACAAGATATGTTTTCTATGGAGGGCTTTAGCAAACACCTGGGAAACCTTTGGAATGCAGTAAAAAAAGATGATTTTGTCTACGATTTTAGAAACACGATTGAAAGTCAGGCTCGCAAGGTATTGGATCGGCGTTGGAATGAGATTACGAATCAATTTAGCCAAGAAGTTGCTGACTTGCAATCAAAAGCAAGAATCCTGATTTTTAATTGTACCGATCACGAAGCATTAGAGAAGACTTATGACGAAGTTGAGCAAACGTTTGTCCGAGATTTTACTGAGATATTTTCGGATAAACAAAAAATGATGGCTGTATTTTTTGAAAAGCAGGCCAAAGGAATGTACGAAGAGTACATGAAGCAATGGGAGGCAAATACTGACGCTAGACTTGTAGATTTACAAAACCAGTTAAAAAATCAATCCGATCGAGCAATCCAGAGTTATTACCAAACCCAACAGCTGAAGTTAACTGTAAACGGAAAGACGAGTGAGTATGAGGCTCGAATGTTAGAAGAACTCAGGGAGTTTGTCAAATTCCAGAAAGAAAAAGGAAAGTATGATGAGATATCTGCTTACTCTGACACTGACTTAGAGAAATTGTTTGAACAACAATGGACAATGTGGATGAGTGAGTTAAAACAGGGTTGGAAAGAACCACATCAAGTAAAAGTCAGCACTGAAGCAGAAGCAGTTCTCTATGATAAATATTCAGATCGAGGACAATTGATTCGAGAAAAAATTCTTCAAAAGTCTCTGGAAAGCTATGATTTTAATGATTTTCAATTGGATGACTATAAATCTTCTGAAACTTTTTGGAGTAATGTGAAAGATTTTTTAAAACCTGATGATCGGAAGATTAAGCAAAAAATCCAAACGATGGTTAAGCAGCTATTTGAAAAAGCAAATAGCAGTTTACAAGACCAGGAAAGGGCAATGGGCAAGCAGCCCTATCACAAAAGCTTGATTGAAACTATTATCAATGACTTTCATCAGGAGTTTGAAAAACAAGCTGAAAATATTCAAAGTGAGTTTCAAGTTAATTTGTCGTCTAACAACTTAGAAATTGATTTGGCGGTATGTATTTGTGGAGATGCGGTTAAACGACTGAAAAAGCTAGATGATGAATTCAGAAAAGCGAACAATCCTATAGCAGCCCTGGAAAGTGAGAAGGACACTAAATGGTATAAACTTTTTAAAGTTTATTTTGATAAGGTAAAGTTTGGAACTGCTGTTATGGACTTGTTGCGAGATAACATTATTAAAGGTATTGAGGAAGCAATTGAAGGTAATTTATCAAATAAGATAGTAGAGAAAATGCGATCAATACCACCTTATTCTCAAAAGTTTAACAGCAAACAGTCTTTAATTAACAGTGTGTTGATATCTTTAGCTGAAAAAGAAAAGTTTTCTTTGTACTATGACTATATTCACTTTCCTGAATTTAGTATTAGGTATTGGATTTCTCAGGATGTTGATGATTTCAAAGAACACAAGCATATTGAAAGGATTTTAGAGGATGAAATTCAAATCAAATTAGATCAAGCTGCAGAAATAGTGAAAAAGACCCATCAATATATTGAGTCGGCCGCATCAGAGGATTTGCGCTCTATTGTAGATTGGGTTGATAGATTTTGTGAACTCGCCAAGGAACATATTATTGTCAACACAATTCAGAAAGACATTAAGCAGGTTTGTGACGCCGAGGAAATTGACGGATTTGATTTGGATGCTTTCAAGGAGGAACTGATTCAGGAATTAAAAAATCGGCAACCAAATCTAATAAGTGAAATGTCCAAGACTTTCAGTTGGGATACTAAGCAAGAAGAAAACGATCCATACCAAATCCTCGATCTAAACTCAATTTTTGGTGTTTTTAGTGATGAATCACTTCGAGGTAAGGTAGCAGAAAAACTATTTGAGCGCATTATTGGCTGCGTCGAGTCTTGCCCATTTTGTGGAGAAATTTGTACTCATGGTATGGATGGCCATGACATAGATCATGAAACTGAGTTCCATCGACCACAAGGAGTAGGCGGCTATTTTCATCAAATAGGATCTGAAGAGGGCAAATTGGCTACTGAAACTTGCTCACAAAATGTAGCAAGTAAGTCAAAATTTAAGGATCATGCTACCCGAGCAAAATATGGAGATGAACGATATGTCCCCTACAAGGACTATCGGACAGTCTATGCTTCCTGGAAAATTAATGGTGATCCTTCCCTAGAATCCTCTAGCTACTGGAAGTGGTTTATGGCAACATTTTCTGCTAAACTCGCTGATGAATATGGCGCTAAAGAACCGGATATCCCGAGTACTTGGAAAACACTGACTAAGGAACAAGAAATTGAGAAATTGCGGAAAGCAATTTAAGGCTATTTTGAGCCGTTAATCAGCTTAATCAATGAAGGCAAGTTCGTTACCTCAATTGATGTGACATCTAGAGCGGTTGCTCGTTCATCCTTCTATAGTAGGCGATCGCGCAAATCATTCCGTAGGGGCGCAAACTGTTCGCCCTACAATTGGGTATCTCATCCAACAAGTCAATTAGGGATTGGGGGGATTACGGAAGACAAAGCCTCCAGAGGTGCGCTCCCATGCTCGGCATAGGAACGAGGTCAAAATAAGGTAAAAGAGAGTTATGTTGCTGCAAAAGATAATCCAAGAACTACAAAATGTGCCTGAAGATAAGCTAACAGAAATTTATGACATAATTCACGATTTTCGGGTGAGTTTAAATCAGGAAGAAGCCGCGATTACGACAATTAAGGAGGAGGAACCACGCCGCCCTGGTTTACTGATTGGAGAACTTTCGGAATCTTTTTTTGACCCTTTGCCGGAAGAAGAATTACAACAATGGGAATAAAATATCTCCTCGATACTCATATTCTCCTCTGGTGGATTTTTGATGACCCGAAACTTAAGCAAGACGGAGGATCGTGCCTTTCATATGGGTTTGATTCAAGTTATTCCCAAACCTGGGC